>CAYGPY010000125.1:0-8077 GCA_964351765.1 uncultured Vampirovibrionales bacterium | reverse complement strand
CCTTACAAGGTCATCAATTTTGACGGCCCCGCCCAAGAGCTGGCCAATGCGATGGCAGCACACAGCAAATACCCGGTTACCGATGACATTGGCTACGAAACCCGAGGCAGCTTTGGCACGTATTGTGGCGTAGAACGGCAAATCCCCGTCATCACATTAGAGCTCCCCGAAGACGAATCGCTAGCCGATGTGTGGCGAGATAACCGAGAAAGTTTGTATGAGGCCATCCGGTTTTAATGATAAAAGACACGCATCAAGAGAATAGAGTTCGTCGTATTTATTCGTGTTGCGCCCTTGTTGCCATACCTTGTTTATTTTTACTGCTTGCAATTTACAGTTTTGGATTTTTTTACAAGGGCTGGTTTACCAATATCCCTCTTTATGACGTACTTGAAAATAGATTACTTATTGTTGGTTCGCTGACACTCATTTTTATCCCACTCTACCTTCTTTATTGCTGCTCCTTATTGTCATCTCGTAACGAAAAAGCAGTGATCTTCTTGTTTTGGCCATTTCTTATACTTGACCTAAGTCAGCACATACGCTGGCTGCTCTATACATTATTTATTTTATACGCTTGGGAAAATTTTCATCACCATTTACTTCGCACATCATTACAGTTTCTCTCTCCCTTAATACCCATTTTCTATTTCAGTACAATCGGTAAAAAAGTAATACACGATCTCGATCAGCTCGATATTGTTGGCGTGCATGGCACTTCTGTCTATTTCAATAAAACCGATGTTACAAGCCTTTCGCAAAAAAAGATTCTATCTGAAAACGAAGTAAACAAAGCCGTTATCAAACTAACGTTACTATTTGTTTTAGGTGTATTACCCATTATTGGGCTGATTATTTATGCAATCAATGTGATAGACATCACTTTTCTAAGTAGTGCCATACATACACCTTTTAAGCTTATCAAAATTGTAGTGGTAGGTATTAAACTAATATCCTTCTTGTTTATCGTAGTCAAAGGTTTAACACTGTATCAAAGACAACATTCAACATTAGAACAAATTCAAACCGTCTTATGGGGACTGTCAACATTAATCTTCTACACACTTTTTGCAAACATTATCGTTTATATTGCTAATGTCGAACCTGACACCTTTGGAAAAAATGCAATAATTCTTTTCTATGTGCTCTCAATATACTGGGGAATCATCAACTACTATTTCCAACGTCTTCTAAACAACACAGATATCGAAGATTACTTTGAGTAAAAAATCACGATTCATTATTCCGCATTGGCTTGCAGCTTAACTCTTTTATATGGTCTGGGTTTTCTAACATCGCCTTCACATGCTCGTACACCACGTCAACCGATTGACTAGCCATACAGGCGTTGAGTTCTGGCTTGGGGTGCATGCGTTTGGGGAGGGCTTTGCCGTTGCTCATTGGATAGGGTACCGTGTAGGGGCATGCGGTTTTGCTGGCGCCATTTTTGGTGAGGGGGTACTCACGATAGCAGGGTTGGCAATGGAGCGTTGGGCCATACAATCCCATTTCAGGCTGCCACGCTACGCCATTTACTAGGTTTAGATTTTGCCGGTAACCCATCGCACTAGGGTGGGTGCTTCCCCATAAAATAATCGATGGCTTTTTAACGGCACGACTCGCGTGATTAAACACGCTGTCTACGCCAATAAACAACTTGCACTGCTTGAGTGCTGCAATGGCGTGATGAATAGAAGGGTTTTCTAAGCGCTTCACACCTTCAATAGGAGGATCATCGGGTGCGCCTAATTGCAATAACGTTAAACCAAAATCCGATTGAATACGCTCGGCCAAGGCTTGCCACCGATCTCGTGGCCAATTCTTGTAGGGCGACCACAAGCTTTGCGTGTGTATGAGTACCGTATCCTTGTACTCATCGCCCCACGACTCATGCTCATCGCTCAACCCCATAGTGAGCTCGGTTGAACCTGTCACGCCCGTTTGTTCAGCAAAATAACTAGTCAGATGCATCGGTAAAGGATGGGCAGGCAACATGCCCTTGGTGTAGAAGGGATAATACAAATACACCGATCGCGCTGCCTTGAGCAGATGTGTCGTATCATCCAACATCTCTTGGCGGGTCCCGCCTTCAGAGAGCACCAATTCATCAATCAGCGGGTGATTTTCTAAGATACTGGCGTACTTAGGATCGGCCACAAAGCGCACAAAATACCCCTGATGCTTCAATTCTGGCAACACCGACGTGCACATCAACAAGTCTCCCAATGCACCGGGGCGCATCAGTTGAATGATGTTAGATTGTTTGGTTTCAGACAACGCAGTCCTATCCGTTCTTGACTCATAACCTACGGCTTATTGTCTCATAAGAAAGAGGGCACATTAATGTTGTGTTGTGGTTTAAAGCACATAACACGCAACGACAACAGACCAAGGATCTCAGCTTATGACTACATCACTGACATTACCCACCATCCAATTTGGCAAACTGGTTACCGACCCTGCCGAGCGTGAGCAAGTGGGGCAAGCCACTGAAATCATCTTTGCCACACCGCTCAAGGACTCTGATGATGTGTATGAAAGTCGATCATTGTGTGAATTTATTAGCGATTCCGATCAATTTGATGCCAAAGCGCTTGCCCACCCTGAGCAAACCCATCAGGCTTATGTGTATATAAAAAATATCCCAAATAACCCGTTTTTAAAGTCACTCCCACTCGATCTCTCTGCCGAAAACGATGGCACAGGCATTCAAAGTATCACTGTCAGAAAAATCACCGATAGCAGTGCCCTAGCCCGAGTGAGAGTAAATAAATCAAGCGCTGCTGACTAAAGTCCACTCAACTAAATAGTGGAAATGACTCGCTTTTTTGTCCTTAATTCAGAGGAAAAAGCCTGAATAAACCAAAAGGTTTGTTTTGATGTGCCGAAAGAGTTATTAAGCTCATCAGAAAAATTCTTTCATCAGGTTTTATTTGATGACATCAGGCCACAACACTTTATTAATCAGGACTATCATAAGCACATTACACTATGCCTATTATTGTTAATACAAATATTGCATCGATGTCTGCCCAACGTCATTTGGGTAGTAACACCAATGCGCTTAATAAAAGCCTTGAGAAGCTCTCTTCTGGCTTTCGTATTAACCGTGCTAGTGATGATGCAGCAGGGCTCCAGATTTCTGAAAACCTACGGGCTCAAATCCGTGGTAGTAAAAAAGCACTGGATAACGTGCAAGATGGCATCAATATGCTGAATATTGTAGACGGTGCATTTCAAAGCGTGGGCGATAATTTCCAGCGTATTCGTGAGCTAGCTGTAATGGGCGCTAACGACACCTATGATGTGACAGCTCGTGATGCTCTTGAAAAAGAGATGGTACAACTCTACGAAGATATAGTACGCATTTCTGAAACAACCAGTTTTAACGGTGTTGATTTACTAAACAGCAACACGCCAGCTACCTATATAATACAAGTGGGTGCAAACACGACCGTTAATGATGAAATTGATATTGCTGGAATGCTGGGCGACGACCCTCCTGTGGATCTCTTGCTTAACACCTTCATACCGCCGTTTGATTTTTTAACGCACGCTGATGCCGACTTTATTATCGACTCAATTGATTATGCCTCAGGTCGATTACTCGCGCGCCGTGCTCAACTTGGTGCTATTGTTAATCGCCTTGAAAGCGCCGCTCAAAACTTACAGATTTCCATTGAGAATCAAAGTGCTGCCGAGTCACGCATTCGTGATGCTGACATTGCATTAGAAACCGCCTCGATGACCCGTAACCAAATCCTACAGCAAAGTAGTGCTGCTATTCTTCAGCAAGCCAACCAAGTGCCATCACTCGCATTACAATTGCTTCAGGGTGGTCAGTAAAAATATAAACTCTCTTCTTAGCTTATCTATCTTGAGAGCATTGATAACTTGATACAAAAAAGCCGATGATTATCTCATCGGCTTTTTAAATTCAGATTAAATCGCTTGGCTTTAAAACCTAGTCAACAGTCGCTTCTTCTTGGGCAGCGGCTTGTGAGTTAAACGGTGGGTTAAAGCTCAAGCTAATACGACGCTCTTCTGGGCTGAATCGAACCACGTAGGTCTTGATTTCCTGACCTGGCTCTACTTTTTCACCCGTGGTGTCTTCATGGTATTTCATATCCTGAATTGGAAGCAATGCCTCCACGCCTGGATAGACTTCAACAAAGGCACCAAAGTGCTTTAAGCGCGTTACTTTACCATCAACTTGATCGCCTTGGCTGATTTCGTTGCCAACTTCTTTCCAAGGATCGCCTTGCTGGCCTTTAATCGATAGTGAAATACGTTGCTTCTCTTCATCAATACCAATAACTTCAACATTCACTTTATCGCCAATGCTCAAGATATCAGACGGATGCTCAACCCAGCGCCAGCTCATTTGTGACAATGGCAACAAGCCATCAACGCCACCTAGATCAACAAAGGCACCAAAGTCGGTCAAACGTACAACTTCACCTTCAACCACATCGCCTTCGTTCAAGTCTTTAAACAGACCTTTACGGGCTTCAGCCATCTGTTCACTCATCAACTTACGATGCGAGAGAATGATGTTGTTGCGGTCTTTATCAAGGTTAATGATTTTTGTTGGTAAGGTTTCGCCAACCAAGGTATCCAAAGCCTGCTTTACGCGGATATGGCTTGATGGGATGAAACCACGGAGATTGCAGATTTCAACCAGCAATCCACCTTTAACAACCGAGGATACCGAACATTCGGCAACGTCGTCATTTTTCATTAATTCTTCTAGCTTCGCCCAATTCTGAGCTTGCTCAACACGTTTTAAAGACAGCTGTAATTTACCGTCTTCAGCATCTTCGCCAAGAATGAAAAAGTCATGCTCATCACCCTTATTGATACTCTTAATGGCTTCACGATTAAAGCCCACTTCTTTAGCGGGGACAAAAGCCGAACTTTTGGCGCCCACCTCAACGTGGAGACCGCTGCTCTCTACAGCAACAACGGTACCTTTAACGATTTCGCCACGGTTAAACGTGTAATCAAAATCTTGTAAGAGTTTCTCGAACTCTATTTGTTGAGGGTTTAATTCACCCTCATTAGCCTGCTTCCAAGGGGACATGGTCGATTATCTAACCTCCAGAACAATAGTTAGAACTTAAGGTGAGCCATATGGATATGACTCACCTATGTGTTCTTATACAAGATTATATCAAATAAATATCATCTTGTATGCTAGCCAGATGGATGATCCACCGTTTGCAGGACTAGATGGTCTGCATACAGTCGGCATCTCGCAGTTTCTGAATGGCCTTAATCTCCGTCTGGCGGATGCATTCACGGGTTACGCCATACAATTTGCCAATGCGTTCTAAGGTCATTTTTTTGGTGGACGTTTGATCTAAATTGGTCGTTTTGGATCCGGTTTTGAGTGTTTTTTCTTCAGGATGGTCTTTAAATCCATACCGTAAGTATAAAATATTACGTTCTTTTTCATCCAAATGCTCATTTAACGCCTGAAATAAGTTTTTCATCGCCGTTTGGCGACCCAATACCTCTTCCGGTGAGTCATCCTCAGAAACCAAGGTATCCAACAAGGTTTGAGATTGGCCTTCACTATCACCACCCAGCTCAAGCTCTAAGCTAATTGTTTTGCGTGACACACGAGCCAACTGACGCACTTTCTTTTCAGAGACGTCCAATTTCTCGGCTAGCTCTAAGATAGTGGGTGTGCGGTCGAGTTCATCTTGTAGGGTGACTAAAGCACGTTTGTACTTCGCCAACTGATCCAGAACGTGGGCGGGTAGACGAATTGGACGATCGTGACCGCTAAACGCTTCGTAAATATGTTGTTTAATCCACCACGTGGCATAGGTTGAAAAGCGGCAGCCTTTGGTTGGATCAAATTTATCCACGGCTTTTAACAAGCCCACGTTGCCTTCTTGCACCAAGTCCATAAAGTTAGCACCGCGCCCTGCGTAGCGCTTGGCAATGTTAATCACCAAACGAAGATTCGCCTGCACCATTTGTGAGCGTGCGGCTTCATCGCCTTGTTTGATACGCTTGGCCAACTGAATTTCTTCAGCGGCAGTCAGTAGCTTTGGGCCATAGTTAAGACGACGCAAGTAATCCAAACCCGCTGTTTGAAGCACGTTAGCACGGCGACTTTGATAGGTACCTTTAACCTCAATGTAATCCGACTCATCGGTCGTATCGGTATTAGCTTGTACCGATTTAATTTCGAGCTCATCAAAATTATCAACATTACCAATCAAACCATT
Organism: uncultured Vampirovibrionales bacterium; assembly: GCA_964351765.1. GTDB lineage: Bacteria > Cyanobacteriota > Vampirovibrionia > Vampirovibrionales > Vampirovibrionaceae > CAYGPY01. The sequence continues at coordinate 1,835 of CAYGPY010000125.1, read as the reverse complement.
CCATGACGCATTGTTCATAGGACATCCCTCCAAATTGTAGTAACCAACACCAAAACAGAATCAGAAGTGGCTCTTTCAGAAAAATCCCAAAAGAACTGCTTCCCGTCATCGCTTCATCCGTAAAGCAATAAAAAAAACGGAAGGGGTAGCCCGACCGCTCCTTGGCCGGGAACTGTCTATGTATTGGTACTCTTAAGGAGTGACCAACGTAATCTTGCGAGGCGCGCGGACCTCAATAATTTTCTTAAGTTATCTAATGTTAGTAGTGCCGAAGAAAATTAAAGGCGTCCCGGCGGTGAAGTACACTAGTAAACTAGTGCGTTCGATGCCGGGACGGCAAGACTCATTGTGGGGAAAGTGAGTGAGTATGTGAGTGAGTGTATGTGTATGTGTATGTCGTCAGAGTAAACCGTAGTGAGAAACGTTATTATGGGAATCAGAATAAAAAACTTGTAATGTGCGCATCAGAACACCAAGCCACTATATAAGGCGGTGTCGTAAAATGCTATTTTATCTAACCTAATATCCGAACCAGTTGTATACCATTGAAAAAGAAGAATCATTATGAATAAAAAATCAAACCTAACCAGTTGTATACCGAAAGAGAAGTTAATCTCAAAAAATAATTTAAGTAACCTTCGAAACGAGATTTAAACCAAACTCTATAATTACACTATATGTACAAAGTATATATTTTTCAACCGTTTTTAAGCCATGTTGATACAATTCGTTACAAAAAATGACTGAAACAGCCTATTTTCGGGAAATCGTTTTAAACCCCATGAGCATTGAAACAGCAACTATGATGCTCGGCCACACTTTTCTTTGGCTGTTTAAGCGTCTAAAAATTGACAATTGCTGCCTTGACGGGTGCCTCTTCGGGCGAACTCTTCGTCAATGTCGATCATTGTGGCGTTTTTTTCTTTTAGCCACGTTGGGGCCACCACGTGTTTGGGGTGGCCGTTGCCTGCCACTCGGTGCAAAATACACTCTGGACGCAGGCGCTCAATAAAGTCGCACACCAGTTTCACGTACTCATCGCGCTCTAAAGGACGCCATAAGCCTTGCTCATACTCTTTGGCCAGTGGTGTGTATTCCATCGCACACAACAAGTGGATTTTCACGCCCATCACGTTGAGCTCAGCCATCTTATCAGCAGTCGCCATCATATCCTCGTGGCTCTCACCGGGCATCCCCAAAATGATATGCACGCAATAATCCAGCTCATATTTTTTGGTCAGCTCAAAGGCGGTCAAAAAATCTTCAAACGTTTCCGCCCGATTCACGGCTTCAAGCGAGCGGTTATGAATCGTCTGCATGCCATACTCCACGCTAATGTAGCGATCCGGCGCGTTATAGCTGGCAATCAGCTTGATGATATCTTCATCCACGCAATCAGGGCGGGTGGAAATGGCCATGCCAATAATATCAGGGTGCGCGTTTATCGCCTCGTCATACAACGACTTGAGGTGGTCTAAACTACCATAGGTGTTGGTAAAGGACTGAAAGTAAGCAATAAACTTATCGGCCTTAAAGCGCTTGCGCTGACGCTCCATATTACCCATCAACTGCGCAGTAATGCTATCGCGCTGATCTTGGGCTCGCGAGGAGGAGCCAGTCACATCACAAAAAGTACAGCCTCCCACTGTTTTGGTGCCATCACGATTAGGACAGGTAAAGCCAGCATCAAGCGTGAGCTTATACACCTTGGCATTAAAACGCTCGCGCAAGTACTTGGCATACGGGCGGTAGGGTTTTTCAGCCGTGCCGTTTTGATGCGGACTTTGATACGGGGTCTTCTGAAGTGTTGATTTTGGTGGTGTGTCGGTTGACAT
>CAYGPY010000124.1:0-8223 GCA_964351765.1 uncultured Vampirovibrionales bacterium | reverse complement strand
TCCTGAACTTGGTAGCGACCCGATGCTTCACGTTGAACCGTGTCTACAACCTCATCCATCTGAGCCTTGGTACCAAACACAGACCATTTTGCTGAGAAGGCTGGTTTTGGTTGCTGTGATGCCACTCGATAGTTGTCATGTCCTTGTTGAATCCGCATAACGGCTTCCCCCAATAATTTTGTCTATAATTACGATTTAATTCTCTATTATTAAGTGGTTTTAGTTTTCTGCTGAAGTCTACTGGCTCACTTACAGTATCTCAACGCTATTTTTAACACGGTTCACTAAATATGGTATATAAAAGACGGTGCTATGACAATGAATTCGTTGATTTCTTATTACTCGACTACATTACGGTCGCTTACTTCAAAATCTAAGAAATCACCCGTCTCGGCATTAAATTTACCTTTGTCTAAGGCAGTCTCTATCTGATGAGCAATACCACCTCGATTAGGCCATTCACCAATTACAAAATCAGCCCATGGGGCTGGTAATACTTTTTGGCGGATTTTATCTGAGTATTCAATCATTCTTTCCATAAACTCGGACTTCGGTTTACCGGGAGGAATGTTCAGTGTTTTACGAAATTTATCCATCATGTGATCGTATAGAGCCATCGGTCCACGTGCTTCTCGAAAACGAGCCACGTCATCACCCGTAAACACGGTGTAACGCACAAAGTCATCATCAGCCTTTGGGTCGCCTGAGGGAAGTACACTGGTTGCTAAAAACCAATCCGTTGGGTTTGCTTCTTCAAGCTTAGGCAGAACACGCACCACATCAGCACGTTCCCCCATCACATTATAAGCGCCCGTAAATCGAGATGTTGTATCCAATACGCCTTGCATAGCGTCCCTCACTATTACTTCACGTCACCCGTTGCAACGTCAAGCGTGCCTTTATTGATTTTCGCATTCAAGGCAGCAAAATTTGTCGCCGGTTTTAGCATTTTATCAAACAACCATTGATGCGTAATATTTGTTGGAAATGCACCTCGGCCTTGATTTAAGTCGTTGTATTTCTCTAATAGATCAGTAAAGTCATTCACATCTGCATCGGTTATCGTTACTTTTTTAGTCAGTCCATTATTGGCGGCGTTTTTAGCTAGGGCTGCTGAATTTTGCTGACTGGCGTTTGCCTGTGCAACCTTATTAACAGGGCCTTCGCTCTTAATTCGCTCAAATACACCATTTAAAACACTAAACAGTGAATCGCGCCAAGCGCCCAGTTCTTTTGTAAATTTTGAATTGCTCGATATCACATTATCGCGAACTTTTTTAGTCAGTGCCAGAGCGATTTGCTCTTCCTTAAGCTTGAGTTTGTATTCTGCAATATCATCCTTACCGGTAATCACAAATAACTCATGACTCGCTACAGAAGCAGTCAGCACCGTGATGCCTTGATGAAAATCAATCGGCACTTTCTCCTGAGTCGCTTCTTTTTTAAGTGCTATCGTCATTTTTGCAACCTGTTCCGCATTACCCGTAACAGCGTACACACTAGAAAACTTAGGTTGTACCTGTGCGGTAGAACGCTGAGTTATAGTTGATGCCTTGAAATTTGGTCGCACTGCCATACCCATCATAGGAATCGTCTCCCCTTATTCAATCAATGCCGCCCCATACGTATTGGCCATTGATATAAAACACTGTCTAACAACTTACTAAACACTGTAGCAAAAAAACAAAGCGATCCCAAACCGCACAGCCATGGCATTAAGCAGGTTGTTACATTTATCCAAAACCTCACGTCAAACAAAAAACCGGCTGACACGCATTGCATCAGCCGGTTTTAAATAAATAGACTCTCAAAGAATAGCTAAGCCTGGCTTAGTTATCGATTTGAGCACGTTGCAAACGATCGGAGTAATCAACGAAAATGGTTTTCCATTCGCTGAAGTTATCCAAACCGGCTTCGCCCGCTTCACGGTGGCCGTTACCTGTGTTCTTGCATCCACCAAATGGCAAGTGCACTTCAGCACCAATGGTTGGCGCATTCACATAAGTTAAGCCGGACTCTAAGTCACGCAAGGCGGTGAATGAATCATTCACGTTCTTGGTGTACACCGCTGTGGACAAGCCAAACTCAATGTCGTTAGCAACATCAATGGCTTCTTCCAAGCTACCTACAGGAATCAAGGCCGTAACCGGTCCAAAGATTTCTTCTTGGGCAATACGCATATCACGCTTCACGTTATCAAACAGTGTTGGTTGTACAAACCAGCCACTACCTGCATCGGTATCACGCGCACCACCGGTTAGCATATCAGCGCCTTCGCCTTTACCAATCTCGATGTACTCAAGAATTTTGTTCATTGCAGATTCGTTAATAACAGGGCCCACATCAACACCTTTATCCAAGCCGTAGCCCAGTTTAAGTGTTTTGATTTTTGCCACCATCTTGTCACGCACTTGGGCGTGAACATCTTTGTGAACGATGATACGACTCGCTGCAGTACAACGTTGTCCGCTGGTACCAAAGGCAGCCCATACACAACCATCCACAGCCAAATCAACATTAGCGTCATCCATAACGATAATGGCGTTTTTACCACCCATCTCTAAGGAAACACGCTTAAAGGTTGGCGCACACGTTGTGTTTACATGGCGACCTACTTCACACGATCCGGTGAACGAGATCAAGGTCACATCAGGACTGGCCATCATTGGCTCGCCCACTTTGGATCCCGATCCGTGAACCAAGTTCAACACGCCTTTTGGCAGGCCCGCTTCTTCCATAATCTCAACCAAACGATGCGCCAATAACGGTGTATCACTCGCAGGCTTAAAGATAACAGCGTTACCACAGATCAACGCGTGCATCATTTTCCAGCTAGGAATAGCAAACGGAAAGTTCCAAGGTGTAATTAAACCAACCACACCCAATGGGACACGGACGGACATCGCAAACTTGTTTTCAAGCTCAGACGGCGTAGTTTGACCTGATAAACGACGATCTTCACCAGCAGCATAGTAGGTGAAATCGATGGCTTCTTGCACATCACCACGAGCTTCAGCAATCACTTTACCCATCTCGCGGGTCATTTCTTGAGCCAATTCTTCTTTACGCTCAAGAATAATTTCAGCGGCCTTGAAAAGGATTTCACCACGACGTGGTGCAGGCATTAAGCGCCAAGGGTGGTATGCTTTTTTAGCAGCTTCAATCGCAGCTTTCACATCGGCTTCATCTGAGGATGGAAAACTAGCAATCACATCTGAAGGATCGGCTGGGTTCTTGCTTTCAAAGGTATTGCCTGACTTAGCAGGTTGCCATTGGCCATTAATATAGTTTAAAAATTCTTTTTTGCCACTGCAGGCACTTGGTTTTACTTCAGTACGAGTTTTTGTCGCGGTCATAATCGACGCTCTCCCCATAAATTAACAAACAAATTACACTAATACTTAAACATAGAAGATCCTATGTCTTGATGAAGGCTATCGTACCTTATATTAGCTTAAAATAACAGAGCCCTCACGCATATAAAGAGACCCTTATTATGGCCTCTGGCAAAACCCACGATTTTTATACTTACGCCTCACTCCTTCCTGTTGGGCTTGTTTGCTGGTATGGCTTTGGCCTATCTATTGGCGAAATCCTCGCTATTTTAATTGGCCTTTGGATTGGGGGCATTTATCTGAGTCCGGATCTGGACACACGGAGCCGGCCTTTTTACCGATGGGGCGTGTTTCGATTTATCTGGTGGCCGTACCAATGGATGGTAAAACACCGTGGCTTTTTATCGCATAGTTTATTTATTGCCCCCCTACTCAGGTTAATCTATTTAAGCTCGATCCTGATCTTGACATACCTCGCACTTGTTAACGTACTGGACACCAATGCCATTGTGGTCGCTCAAAAAAAGTATTATCTTCGTCGCTTTCTCACCTCGCACACCCAAGAGTGGATTCTTCTTGGGGTTGGTGTCTGGCTTGGGTCGTTTATTCACCTGTGGCTTGATGGCATGCCATCGCTGTTTAAGAAAAAGCGCTCTTAAGCAAACGCACATTTACTCAATCACGCCAACAAAAGTTCACTTGGTATAGTGGCTTTATTTAAAAGCCCACTGAACAGATGAACCTCAACATCAAAACAAAGATCCCTTCACCTCGATTGAGCATCCTGCTTTATAATAGGTCTTACTATGTCTTAATTGTATCTATATTCATTTTATCTATTTATTGTGGCTCAACCCCATCGAATAAGGATTATCTCTCATGCGCGCATTCTGGCTATTTTTAGTAGCAATTGGCCTTGGCACAAAACGTCACTGGCATATTTTAATTGCCATTGTGATGGGTGTGGTGATGGGACTCTTCTTCCCTATTGAAAAAGGCTTGGCCTCGGCAGACTATTCTGTCATTCATCAGTTTTTTGAAATTGTTGGACAAATCTTTATCCGCCTGATCACCATGATCGTCCTGCCACTGGTTGTAAGCTCACTAATTGTGGGTGTGACTTCACTGGGTGATAGCAAGCAACTCGGCCGTATGGGTGCCAAGGTGTTGGTATACTTCTTGTTGTTTATGGGGATTTCCTCCATTGTGGGTGGCATTTTAGCCGTCACACTGCAACCTGGTATTCAGCTTCAAGGCATTATCAACTCTGATACAGGTATCAGCACTACTGAAACGCTAAAATACATGTCAGGCACACCCAACTTTAAAGATCTCTTCTTTAACATGATTCCTAACAACCCGATGGGTGCTTTGGCCAATGGTGATTTGATTCCCATTATTGTATTCACCATTTTGTTTGGCTTGGCTGTGGCTAACATTGGCGAAGCCGGACGTCCGATTACAGCCTTTTTCGAAGGTCTGTTTACGGCCACAATGAAAATGACCGACTGGATTATGGTTCTGGCCGTACCGGGTGTTTTCTCATTAACCTTTTTAACCGTTGCCAAAGCAGGCCCTGGTATCTTTCTGGATCTATGGCCTTACGTGGCTATTATTATTGGTGGTTTGCTCTTTCAGATGGTGGTGGTCTTCCCCTTGGCACTGCAAATCTTTGCCAAGATCAATGCCATGAATCTTTACCGTGCCGTATCTGAAGCCATTATGGTTGCCTTTGGTACTGCAAGTAGCTCAGCCACACTACCCATTACCATTGCCTGTTGTGAGCGTCGTGGTGGTATTTCTAACCGCATTGCAAGCTTTGTATTGCCAACCGGTGCTACTATCAACAAGACCGGTACCACGATGTTTGAAGCCATTGCCGTTATCTGCTTATTTCAAGCCTATGGTGTGGAATTAACCCCTTATTACTTGGTTATGATTCTTATCTTCTCGATTATTGCTTCTATTGGCGCTGCAGGCGTCCCTAGTGCGGGTCTCATTACCATTGCCATTGTATTTAAGAGTATCGGCGAGTTTAACCCAGCGGACTTTACCGCGGGATTGGCTCTTCTTTGGTCCATCGATCGCGTGCTAGATATGTGCCGAACCGTTGTTAACGTGCTCAGTAGCTGTACGGTAGCGGCCTTGGTTGCCTCTAGTGAGGGTGAACTTAACCGTGATATCTTGAACAATCACGAAAAATGGACGGAAGTCGTTTAACGACAACGGTTATTCCTGTCTTATTTTCTCAGTGATTTTGTTCTATTTCACTAGCTTTTCTTTGTTTCTTTCACTATGATAGAAACAAAATTGACCTGCCCAACGTCATGGTCTTAATACAAGTTTCCCTATTGGTTTTAATACCACATTAAAAGGCCTTTCATCTCTATGTCTTTCATTCAAAAACAATTGTCTATCTCCCTGCTGATTGTCATTACCTCAGCAAGCATCGCGTTGCCTTCATTCGCATCCTCGCCAACAGACGCATCCTCATTTTTAAATGATGACACACGTTATATTGCACTCTTTGGTAAAAAGAAAAAAGAAGGCACCAAAGAAAAAGTTAAAAAAGAGGCAGACGAGTCTGATGACGTAAAAACCAACACTCAAAAACAAATGGAAACAACCGAGCTCGATGACAACAACGATGACGACAAAACCCAAAACGTTGCGATGCCTTCTGATTCTGAAACCGTAACCACTGAAGATACTTCTAAAGAAGTCTCAGAAGAAACACCCGCCGATACCAAGTCCGATTTTGTTAAAGCCCAAGAGCTCTACAACACGGGGCATGAACTCTTTGGTAATGCCAAGTTCCATGCGGCCAAGGGAGACGTTAAAAATAGAGATAAATTATTAAAGCTCTCGTTACGTCATTTTGAAGAAGCCTTGAAACTTAACCCCAATTTTGTGGATGCCCAAAGTAACATTGGTTTTATTTACCTGACTCAAGAAAATTTTGGTAAAGCCGTATCGGCCTTTAATAAAGCCATTACCCTAAACCCCCACCACCTCAATTCATTAAATGCACTGGCCACAGCCTATGCCTTTGAAAACAAAATTGATGAGTCCATCACCACCTACGAAACCCTCATCACCCTCTCTCCAGCCGAGCCGCTTTACTACTATAACCAAGGAGCGGTGTACCAAAAAGCCGGACGCATTGACGAGGCCATTGAAGCCTACAAAAAATCAATTGACGTGGAACCTAAAAACCAACGGGCGCTATTTAACATGGCCACCGCCTATGAGAACCAAGGCAAGTTTTTAGAAGCACTGCCTTTTTACGAACGCGCCAAGGGAGTCGAAATCGGAAACACCATCGGCCTTGAAGCCGTCAATCGCATCAAAGAAATTGAGGCCCTTCTGCAAGCCAAAGCCCTTGAAAAACAAAGGGCCGACGCCGCAGAACAAACCAAAACAGATGCCGGTAAAGCCGCCGAGGATGACAAAACAACAAAACCAGATGACAGCAACGACGATTAAACGAGTTAGTCTCTTTGTGTTCTCAAGGATACCCTCATCGCCTCCTCAAAGCCTGTTACCTAGCGTAATCTTAGCCCCTCCCATCGGCTTGCTATGGTATTCTAGTGAAGTGTCACTTATCTCTAATGATGAACTTTACCACCGTATTTCACCCTGTTAATCACCTTGTTAGAGACGACCTTGTGAGAGTGTTATGAATTTTTTGCAACTAAAACACGGCTTTCGGGCCAATCGGGCCATTGGCTTTTCAGCTTGTTTTTACCTTGGTCTTGGCGTGTTCAATTCTCAGCATTCGCTTCACACTGTTTTAACCTATGTGGGGCTCGGTATCACACTCGCCCTACTTGGTGGTAACGAAGTTGTCTTTCGTACCGTAAAGCAATTTAAAAAACTGGACCCCCTCACCGCTGAACGCTTTAGCGTTTTATTGCCCATCAGTTTATTTATTGGGTTGTCGTCACTGTATTTATTAAGTGGTCAACTAGGGCTGTTTTTATTGCTCAGTTTTGCCGTATTGCAATCACAATTCTACAACCATCCTGTGCTCACCAAAACATTACTGACCGGCATGGTCGCTCTCTATGGGCTAAGCATGTTGTTACAGTACCCGTTCACCATTGGTGAAAGCCACGTCTTAACGCCCGGGATTTTAATGTTGTTGTTCACGCCGTTTGTACTCACCATGTTGCAATTTGGTGAATTGGCCAGCGCGCTGGTTCGCAACAGCACGGATAAAGTTGCAGTGTTGCAATCACTAGCGGCCACCGATGGTCTCACCGGACTGATTAACCGCCGTCAATTTAATCATCAATTGCAGTCTGAAATTGCCCGTGCCTCACGCAGTAAAACAAAACTATCGTTGGCGTTATTTGATATTGATGACTTCAAAAAAATCAACGACCACTACGGCCACCCTGTTGGGGACCGCATTCTTCAAGAGTTGGGCATTGGCATCAAAAACAACGTGCGTGAATCCGATATTCCAGCGCGCTACGGTGGTGAAGAGTTTGCGTTAATTCTGCCTGAAACATCACAAATGGAAGCCTACGATATTTTAGAACGCCTGCGTGCCATGATTGAGCACACGGTGTTTTGCTTGCCTGACAACCCCATTACAATGACCATTAGTATTGGCCTAGCCCAAATGGATCATCCTGATATGACGGCCTTTGAATTGATTGAAAAAGCGGATAACGCGCTGTATGAGGCCAAGCGCCAAGGTAAAAACCGCGTGGTGTATGGCGTGATTAAAAGCCCCAAAATTGATTTAAAAAATATCAAACCCTCGTTTGATATGAGTGGCAGTACCCATCAAAATCCGAATACAGCACCCACAAACTCCGAACAAGTGAAATCACTCATTTAGGCTTACCCACGTATTCTAAACCTCGCTTTATAAGTG
>CAYGPY010000123.1:0-8282 GCA_964351765.1 uncultured Vampirovibrionales bacterium | reverse complement strand
GGCCACGATGTATGTCAGTGAGTAGGCTTTATTGCCACCTGTCATTTCTCTAGCGATGGTTAAGTTGTAACGACTGAGCGCGGTCTGAACCGCAATATGGTTACGTGAGCCAATATTGAGCATGTTGCCACCACCACCACCAAAGTTGAACAGTTGGGCACCACCCACGACACGGGCAATGGTGCTGCCAAGGTTACCACCAGCTTGAGTAAAGGCTTCAACAAGAGCAGGGACACCTAAATCAACATATTTTGCAGGTAGTTCTGATATGGTACCGTCTCCTAAAGAACTTTCAGGCAGAGCAACATAAGCAACACCGGCAACCGCACTGTCGGGGTCAAAGAGTAGAACAGCAAGGCCTGTACCAATGTGGTTCACCACAAACACAGTAGCTTTTTCACTACTGACGCTAAGCTCGCCTAGTTCTATGATTTCTGTTTTTTGAAAACTCATTAAGGTAAAAACTCTTATGCTAGGTTGTTAAAAAATGACTAAATATAACAATACGGACTGTCTAATTGCTGCTAAATGAATCAAGCAGGCTCTTAATATTAGGCCCTTGATCAATGAGCTGACCCATCATTATTTCTAAGCGGGTTTCATCAGTGTTGATACCTGCTTTTTTAAGGCCTTCAAAATCAATGCTGTACATCATGCCATCGCTCCCTACGCCCTGACCAATCATCATGGCGAACACGTCGGCAAGGTGAACAACACTAACAAGCTTACTCATGTTTTGATCAAAACTAGGAGGCATACTTGAAGGTTTATGGTGATGGCGGATTACTTCGATGAGCGTTGTTGGTAAATTCCAGCGCTCTGCAACTTTGCCACCAATAACCGTGTGGTTTACACCTAAAACGCGTTCTTCGGCATCTCTAAAGTCAATGTTTTCAGTTTTTACAATATTTTCAATTTGAGCATAGTTGGCGCCCACATATTCGCCTAAAATAATTTTACCAATATCGCGTAATAACGCACCGGTAAAAGCAAGCTCAGGGTCGTTGTAGCCTTCTTGTCGAGCAATATGCTTGGCATAAACAGCACAGGTTACAGCGTTACGCCATAACTCGCCTTTATCTAAGCCGTAGCCAGAAACAGGACGATCTAGAGCAATTTTAGTGATGATGGTATACACCATGCTTTTTAAGACTTTAAAGCCCAATATTGCCACAGCTTCTTTGACGGTCGAAATTCTACGGGAAAAACCGTAAGCCGCGGAGTTGCAAAGCTTTAGCACTTGGCTTGTAAAACTTGGGTCCACACGGATGATTTCAGCTAGTTTATCAGCACTAGCGTTGTCATCGTCCAGCATTTGGCTTAAACGCATGGCTACCTGAGGCAGTTCAGGTAGCTTATCTACCTTGGTTAAGATTTCCCTCATTAAGGGCTTGGGTACATTCGACATAGTAATAATGAGTCCTGTTTATCGCTTACATAATTATAGGATTAAAAACGTGAGTTATTTTAGTATCTACTATTTTAACCAATAACTTGAATAATGTTTTTGGGTTTTTAATGTAGTAGTTTTTATTGTTTCCAAATAGTCTGATGTATCCCTCTATTAACAAGTCCTTTGAAGTCGTTGTTTCTGAAAAAGCATGTCTGATGTAGCATTGCATGAGTTAGTGCGCTGAAATGTTCATAACAATATTGTTACAACTTTTTTTATTACATTTCTAAATGTTTCTTTCCAAAACCCAGATTTTCATCAATAATAGTTCCAGAGTCAATTTCTATGGATATAGAGTTTAGATCTGTTGATATAACCTTATTAATATAAGACTTAACAGAGAAGAGTAAGCATTTGAAGCCAATATAACCGGTTTCTAGGCGTGTGTTTCACCAATATTTTACTGTATTGATTGAAATGACTTTCACGAGAGTTAGGTTGTTTGTGCCACAGAAGGCATCAACGCCAACCATAATTGTATAACGACCATTTAAGGACCAATAGGGGACCATTGGTATGGACAACAGTAATACATCATCACTGTTTGGGGGCAATTTTGCCAAAGAAGAGAACACACCTCCTTCAACACCTATTAGAATGCGTGCTTGCATCAAAGTTGTTGGTGTTGGCGGTGGCGGTAGTAATGCCGTGAATCGAATGATTGAAAGCGGTATGAACGGTGTTGAGTTCTGGGTGATGAACACCGATGCTCAAGTGTTAGAAATGGCACATACCGATAAGCGCCTTCAGTTGGGTCAGAAAATTACACGAGGCTTAGGTGCCGGCGGCAACCCTGCCATCGGTCAAAAAGCAGCTGAAGAAAGTCGTGACGATATCGTCGCTTCTCTTGAAGGCTCTGATATGGTCTTTATTACTGCAGGTATGGGCGGCGGAACCGGTACAGGAGCTGCGGCTGTTGTTGCTGGCATTGCTCGTGATATGGGCTCGCTAACAGTGGGTGTGGTAACACGTCCATTTACCTTTGAAGGACGTCGTCGTTCTCAGCAAGCGGCTCAAGGTCTTGAAAGCTTGAAAGAAGCTGTGGATACACTTATTGTAATTCCTAACGATAAGCTTCTTGAAGTGGTTGAGCGTCGTACCTCAATGCACGAAGCCTTCCGTATTGCCGATGAAGTTCTACTTCGTGGTGTGCAAGGTATCTCTGATATTATTACCGTACCCGGTATGATTAACGTTGATTTTGCAGATGTGAAAGCCGTTATGAGTCTTGCTGGTTCTGCCATTATGGGTATTGGTACGGGTAGTGGCGAAGGTCGTGCTGTAGAAGCGGCTAAGTCGGCTATGAATTCTCCGTTGCTTGAAACCTCGATTGAGGGTGCAAGTGGTGTGATCTTTAACGTGACGGGTGGTCCTGACATGACCCTGCACGAAGTGAACGAAGCGGCTGAAATTATTTATCAGAATGTCGACAAAGATGCCAACATTATCTTCGGCTCTGTGATTGACGAACGTATTCAAGGTGAAATCCAAATTACTGTGATTGCAACCGGATTCGAATTACGTTCTCAAGCACCAAGATATCAAGTAGCCGGTCAAACAGGTAGTGTCCGCACTCCGTTTGATGGTCTGACAGATGCACGCGTACCTGTGGGTGCCGGTGCTGTTTCTGCAGGTCAAAATGTGGGTGGCGTTCCCTCGGGTTTTCAGTCTGGTGTGCAAGTGCCTGACTTTGGTACTGGTAAGCCAGGGGCTCAATCACCTGTGACGTCTTCTGCTCCGGGTTCCGCTGCCTTTTTTGCTCAGCAACAACCTTTAACAGGGCCAGAGCCAACAGGTTTTAACCCAACTACGGCGCCAATATCTACGATGGCTCCAGGAGTAGGTATTCCTACAATGAATCCGGTTTCATCCCAACCTAACTATGGTGCTCAAGTATCACCTTCTATGATTCCGGCACAAGGATATCCTGTAACACAGCATCCTTATCCTCAACAAGGTCAGCAGGGGCTTAACTTAACACCACCTGTTGGAACAGCACCTGGTGTGCAAGTTCAGCCTGAAATGCCCTCTTCTCGTCTAGAGGAACCTTCTTCGGGTTCACGTGCTGCAAGTGCTGTTCAAGAAGCGGCCAAACGCTTGTTGGATCTGCCTGATTTTTTACGCCCTAAAAAATAGGTCGTGATTGATTAACGGTTTATAGCGTCTGTTTTATCTCTTGATAGAGTAAAGCAGACGCTATTTGTTTATGTTATGAAAGTGATGTTGTCCATTAAAACTTAGGAAAACCATTGTATGACGGTCTCTGAATTATCTATTTCACCACAAATTTCTAGTGAGCAAATACAATTACTGCTCAATACATTTCAATCTTCAGGGTTAAAAACATTAGAGTTAAAACAGAATGCGGACACGGGTTTGTATTCTGTTTTACTCATAGACCAAACCATACTTCCTGAAACATTAAAGACAGTAGAAATAACATCGGTAAAGGCCATGACTGATGCCATTACAACAATGATTGTTCGGGGTGCACCTGCGATTGGAATTGCTGGCGCTTATGGATTATTATTATCGGCTCAAGAAGCCTTTACTCAAAATCTAACACTGTCTGAAATGAAGGCAAAGTTAGCCGTTGACGCTGGTACGTTGTATCAAACACGTCCTACGGCAGTAAATTTGGAATGGGCGTTAGCCGAGTTAAAGAAAATCATTACAGGTTATGATAATGAGTCAGACACACAAGGGCTATTAGACCAACTTTGTGAGCAGGCCAGCGCCATTCATCAGAATGATCTTGAGCGCTGTATACGAATTGGTGAGTACGGTAAAACCATTATCCCTTCGGGTGCTGGCGTATTAACTCATTGCAACGCAGGGGGCTTGGCAACAGCAGGCTATGGAACGGCACTTGGTGTTATTCGCTCAGCTTATGCTGATGACAAAACCATTAACGTCTATGCAGATGAAACACGCCCTCGTCTGCAAGGCGCTAAGCTAACCACTTGGGAATTGCATCACGACAATATTCCTGTGACATTGATTTCAGATGGGATGAGTGGCTTGTTAATGAAGCAGGGTAAGATTCAGGCTGTGGTGACCGGTGCTGATCGTATTGCTGCTAATGGTGACAGTGCTAATAAGATTGGAACGTATAATCTGGCTATTGTGGCTAAGGCTCATGGCATTCCTTTTTATATAGCCGCCCCCTTGTCCACCATTGATATGGCCATGGCTACAGGTGATGAGATTCCGATTGAAGAACGATCGGATGATGAAATTGCTTTGATTGGGGAAACACGAATTTGTCCTGAGGGGATCCAGTTTTATAATCCCGCTTTTGACGTGACACCAGCAGACTATATTACTGCCATTATCACGGATAAAGGGATTGTTTATCCTGATTATGTGTCTGGTTTGAAAATACTTTTTGATTAATTTCTAAATATGTCGTTGCTTATTTGTTTATTTCTCATCTGTTTGTATGAGTTTTATTTTTTGAATGCCTTGTGAAACTTACTCTTTTTGGTCCATCCGTTCAGGGGGGTATAACCGTTAAACTAGATAGGAAAGGTATCTTGAGCTTTTGTGCTTTTGGTTTTTAAAAATCACATTGAGCCAATATGTCTTTGTTCATCACGATTAATGGTTAGAGAAGAGATCTGAAATGGCTGCTGAGGCTGCTATTTGATGCACCGCATTTATTTTGTGAGTGTATCTCTGTCAGATTCGAGTAAATTGAATGAGGCGAATTATTCGTAACTCAACACACAATGGTATAACCGATTTAACTGGGCTTGCAGCATGTAAGGCTTGGTTTTTTGGTGTTGTTGTGTATGCTTCTTTGATGTCATTCGCGTTGCCTTCATTTGCTCAGGTTGAAGGTATTAACAATCTTGATAACCGCCAGAATGTATTGCCCGTGTATGAACTTGATGAAAAGAAAAAATCAAAAGAAGAAATTTTAGAAAAAAAGAAAATAACGGATGAAGCGCCTGACATTAAGACCGATGAGGATAATGGCACTGATACCAGCGATCTTGAAGAAGAGGAAACAGAAGAGTTTAAAATTGTTCTGAACGAGCTTATCGTCGATGGCGTTACGGTATTAGAGTCCTCTGTTTTAGAAGATACGTTCAGTAAATATATTGGTAAGCGTATGGGCTTTACAGAATTTGTTCGTATTGCTTCTGAAATCACGGATCTCTATAAAGAACGGGGCTATGTAACCACCAGAGCAATTTTACCGCCGCAGGAAATTAAAGACGGTAAGCTTCGCATTATGGTGATTGAAGGACGTATTGGTAAGTTTGAGATTACCAATAATAAATATGTAGATACCAAATACATTGAAAAACGTTTGCACCAAGAATCCGGTGATGTATTCCGCCTTCAGAATCTTGAAAAAGATGTTGTGGGACTGAATAATCGCCCTATCTTAGATCGTGTTCATGCAACGCTGAAACCGGGTGAAGAAGCGGGTACAAGTGATATTGAACTTCGTGTTGATGACCACTTCCCGATGCACGTATCTCTAAATTTTGATAACACTGGACGACCAGATATTGGCTTGTATCGTTCGGGTATTACTGTTCAACATGAGAACTTTACCGGTGTTGGTGACTCGCTTGTTGCTAACTACACAAGAGCAGATCGGACCAAAGCGCTTTCGGTTCAATATAATTATCCGCTTCGTGATGAGTGGACGCTTGGTGGAAGCTATAGCTACAGTAAAGTGAACTTGGCAGGGCCATCAACCTTGGTTACGGCCATTCAGGCTAGAACGCATCGTTTTGGTATCAATACGGCCTTACCGCTGTATAAATCTAAAGACGGACGTTGGCAGGTTTCAGCTGATTCACAAGCCTATTTGGTGGATTCGATGGTCTTTTTAAGTACCGACCACTTTTTGATTAATCGACCTAATACCAACCCCAAGCGTTTAACCTTTGGTAAGAAAATTCGCTCTATTAACCGCGAAGATGAGTATCCATCAGTGCGAGCCATTACAACCGGTATTAATGTGCAAGAGCAGGATACAAAAGGTAGAACGGTCACCCGTTTGGCAATGACAAATGGTATCGATCTGTTTGGTGGTAATCAGTCTTATATTAAATTTAATGGCGACGTTACTCGTATTCATCAATTGTTTCCGGGTATTGTGGGTGTGCTTAGAGGCCAAATGCAATACACGCCTAATCGTTTGCCGGGTTTAGAACAGATGCAAATTGGTGGTAACTCTTCAGTGCGTGGTTACAGTGAAGGCTTTTTGAGTGGCGATAGAGGCTATTTGCTAAGTGCTGAAGTGCGCTATCCGTTGTATGGTATGCCTGAAATTATCAAGAAACGCTTTCAAGGCCTTGCTTTCTATGAGATGGGTGGCGTGTTTATTTCTGATAATGATTGGGAGCGAAAGATTAACGGAAGCGTTGCTAACGGTACACCAGGCCGTCTGCAAAGTGCTGGCGTAGGTATTCGAGGCCAAGTTAGTAAAAACTTAACGGGCCGAGCTGATATTGGTTTTGTTATGAACCCTTTTGCGGGTACTTCGGATGTCCGTTTGCACTTCGGTCTTAACTCCACCTTGTTTTAGAGCTTAATCAACCTATAGACAAAACGCTAATTTAATAATACATCAAATGGTGTAGTTGTAATTAGGGCTAAGTCAGTTGTTTAGGGGACTCCAGATGTACATGAAATTTGATATTCTATAAGCAATAGAGTATGAATAAAAATATGACTTAACGTGTTCCAGAAAACTAATGAAACATCGTTTTATTCATACATCGGTTCAAGACAATTTTATTTAAAATGATTCCTTGGTTAGAGAGAAGATATAAGAGAGACACACACGATGGTTAAACCATTAATTGATCGCTTAAAAGCCTTAACACGTATTGAGAAAGATCAGATTGAATATTCTGATTCCTCACGTGGTATTTGGGAGCACGAATCTGTTGACTATAGAGATCAACGTTTTGGTCTGCCTTTTGGATTAGGTGGCTCACGTTCAAGCCGTGCTAAGCCGGTTGGCTTGCCTAAGACACAAGGTGATCACTCTATGAATAACGGCTCGTTTAAAGGCTCTATTAAAAACAGATTGATGATTGGTTTCATTTTATTAGCTGGAACAGTCTCTCTGGGTCTTTTCGGTATGAATGCGTTGGTGAATCCATCACAAAACGCGAGTGACTACTTAATGAGTATGACTGTTGATGAGGAATTAGGTAACGTTTTTCGTAACCCTAATTATGCTGGATACTATTCGGCTGAAATGGATACAGACACGTTGCTTAAAAAAGCAGATACAATTTTGGGCCGAAAGGCAACTGAAGAAGAAGCACTTGTTTTATTGGGTGCTGATGAAAAAGATTTAGCGAGCCAGATTCAAGACGTAAAGAATAACCCCGTTAAAACTCACTTGGATAAAGAACTTATTGATGCCATACCGATGATGAAGCATGATCCGTTTGCCCCTGTTTTAGGAGGCAATGTAGGTATCAATGGTGAAATTGAAGAGCGTGACATTCTTGATTCCGTTGAGTTGACTGGTGTGATTAATGGAAAAACCAACAAGCAAACGATTGCTATTTTTAAAGTGACTGACTATGCCAGCGGTAATCGCCATACAGTTATTAAAAAAATAGGCGAATCTTTTCCAGTTGAAGATACGTCGGTCAAAATTTTATCGGTAAACAAGAGACAAGCCTCTGTGATGGTTGATGGTGAGAGACGTTCTGTGATGTTACGTTCATTCTCGTCAGTAGCATCGTCAAGTGCTGGTTCATCAACTGTATCACTACCGCCAGTTACACCAAATAGCTCAGTACCAACAACACCTGTTAGTGATGAAGCACAACAAGTATTAACC
>CAYGPY010000122.1:0-8319 GCA_964351765.1 uncultured Vampirovibrionales bacterium | reverse complement strand
CCTGTAATTCGTGAAGCCGGTGAATTGATTCCAAAAATCCACCACGCCGGCATGCCGCTCTCATTAGCTAAAACCATTATCGATGAAACAGAAAAAATTCCAGGCTATTACATTCCTGAAGAAGCCGATTTGGCGACCTTCGCACCCATTGATTTAATCAACGAGCCCTTACCAAAAGACGCCTTTGGTGACCCTAATGCTGTTGAAGAAGCACCTCCGGTTGAAGCAACGCCTCAAACGGCAACACAACAGCAGCAACCAGCCCAAGTAGCCGATGCATCTCAATGGTACCCGGCGCAGCCACAACAACAACCTGCCATGCAAACCATTGAGTGGGTTCCAGTACCGTTGTATAGCCCATACAATCCGTATCAATCATACCCAATGCAACAACAACCTACACAACAGACTATGTATTATCCTCAACAGCAAGCTTACCCGCAACAAGCATTAACGCAACAAGGGCCTGTTCCTAGTCAGCAAAATGTGTTCAACAATCCAAACACGATGCCGTACAATCAGCAAGCATCTTAGTTTGCCGAGTTTATTGAAGTTCTAGTTTCCCAGTGGTTGGATTGATAAACGAATTCCGATCGCTTTGAGCGTCCGAATTCCGTTCACCCGTGTAATCCATCAATTCTTGTCGGCGCTCATCAACACTACCGCGCAACGAGAGGTTATTCACCTGTTGCATCATTTGTGGTGATATCCCCGGAAGAGCAGGCATCACACTCGTGTTGCCTCGTTCAGCAGGCTTGGCCAATACCAGTGTATTTTTTGAGGTACGACGCCCCGTGCTATCCATCAGTTGAACCAACTGCACGTCAATCATATCGTCATCACTGGCTTTAGCCTCAGTGGTGTCATCAGGAGATGTAGAAGCCGTAGCGGCCCATGTGATGGCATCAATATAAAGCGTTTCACCGGCCCAGCCTTCTTCGTTCGGGATAGGAACAACGACTTGCGCCACGCCCTTCTCATTGGCCACGGCATCAAAAACCTCAACATCTTTACCAACACGCAAAGCGGTGCCATCGGGAAGACTTAAGCCTTTAGGCAAGGGCGACATATACAAGCGCACTTTGTAGTTGGGTTGGGTCTTAAACACAAAACGATTCGGTTGACCCAGAACCAACTGATGAGGGAGGAACACATTGGTTCGATTCATCAACAGGCGATTTAAACGCCCACCTTCAGCAGATACCGTAACAGCAGTTAAGGTTAATAACGTGCCGGCTACTAAAGCGACGGCCATTGTTTTAGTTAACACGTTCACGAATCTATTCTCCCGAAATTATGCAAAATTAAATTTAACATGCCATTCTTTTTATCATTGTACACAAAGCCTCTAAGCAAACCAAATCAAAGCCTCTTAGTATTAAGCTTGGGTTTGATGCTCCAACTACAACGTTGATTCAAATCAGCCCTTGTTATAGTATTATAGGACGTAATCAGAGATGTTTTGTGCCTGTCACAACATCGTCAAATAACTAAGGAACCCACCCTGCTATGGATTTACTCGGAACCATTCTTAAAGTCGTTCAAATGATTAGTGCGTTAGCCCTCATTATTTTGGTACTGCTTCACTCACCAAAAGGCGATGGCATTGGTGGTATCGGTGGTGCGGCGCAACTGTTTTCCAGCCAGCAAGGTGCTGAAGCGGCGTTAAACAAAATAACCGCCTACTTAGCAGGCACCTTTATGGTGGTTTCCTTCATCTTGGGCTACTACTTCTAAATCAAATTTAGTTTCATTAAAAAAGCCGGTGA
This sequence comes from uncultured Vampirovibrionales bacterium, assembly GCA_964351765.1. Classification (GTDB taxonomy): domain Bacteria; phylum Cyanobacteriota; class Vampirovibrionia; order Vampirovibrionales; family Vampirovibrionaceae; genus CAYGPY01. The sequence continues at coordinate 6,550 of CAYGPY010000122.1, read as the reverse complement.
AGTAACTTCACCGGCTTTTTTGTTGCTTGATAAGCGTTTAAATTTAAAGTTGTTTATTTCAATCGACCATCGGTACCCATGGCATTGATTTTAACAAACACTGTTTCGGCTAGTTTCACAAATACCGCCTCTGGGCGTTTAATCTTGTGTGCCGTTAAGGTAACGGGAAAGGTACCATTAATTCGAATTAAATTACCCGTTGGAAAACGCTTTTTAGTAATCGTTGATTCAGGCATATAGGTTACTTTTAAAGGAATCGTCTTTCTTACCGTGACACCGTGCACCGTAAAATCACCTGTAGCCTTAAGCGTATAGGTACCTATTTTAGACAAGTCCGGTTTCTTGTTAATTTTGACTGACGTGGCCTTAAAGCTAGCATAGGGATGGGCATCGGTTTCTAGAAAGTTATCTCGCATATGGGCATTACGCAAAGAGATACCCGTATCAATGGTTCTTAAATCCACTTTAAAATTAATATCAAACGGATGATCTTTATCGAATTTGAACGAATCATCCAGCGTTACCGTGCCTTTAATGGCGTTGGTTGTTCCGGTTATCACCTCAACTGGGGCATCACTGTCAAAGGTCACCACATCGCGTTTGCTGGGGTCGCCTATCTTAAAGGTGATGGGTTTTGCCATGGCACTCGCCACATTCAGCACGACACCTGCGGCTAAAAAACCCGCTGTTAACACAGACGACAAACGCCGATCAAAAACACGCATAACTAAGCTATCCTTATCCATTAATCTATAAACTTAACGACGGCTGATCACACAGCACGTTCCATAGAACACACGCCTAGTAACAATCCTTTTTCTTGGCACTGGGTCAAAACCGCCTTGGCTTGTTCAAATACGGCCTCTTTAGCGTGCGATTGAAACACGGGGTTGTTGGCATAGAGCTGCGCCAACCCCATCCAAACCGATTGATTTTCTTGTAATGCCTCAATCAAGGCAACCATCACGGCATTCATCTGCTGATAGCGAATACGGTGTGTTTCTACATCACGATAAATCACCAAGTTAGTCGGCTTGCAATACGCATCGGCTGAAAATGAAGGTTGCTGTTTCTCTTGACTCTTACCTTTATTCTGAAAGGGATAGTTCTGTAAAACAGCCGGCACATCATAATCCAACGCGATATCATAACGAAGCGGATTCCACACAGGCGAAACGGTTTCTAAATTTTGGTTGATGGCAAAAGGAGTGACCGACTCATCAACATGGGCATTATGTTTATTTTGAAGCAGTGACTCGCCCCATTCATACTCAGCCAAATCACTTAAAAATGGGAATTGTTTGATCCACGTTGTTTCTTTTAAAAATGCCGGAAACGATTGCACGGCATACAGTAATTTATGACTGGTATTTGGATACTGACGGCGATAATTCTGACACAATTTGCTCCAAAGTTTGAGAGCCTCTTTATTCTGCTGGTCATCAGTAATCACCCGAAATACATACGGGTACATGCCTTCCAAGCAGCTCTTTACCGTGCCATTCATCAATCGGTTATAACTCTCCGCACCTTTAGCAGGAGCCACCAGTGCGCCTAATTGTTTCGCATCATGTTGTTCGAGCAACACGGCGTTCGCCCAGCTTGATTGGGCTTTTAGCAATTCATCTGGGGGTGCTGTCGGTTGTTTAGGGTTTTGTTTTACACCTTGATTAGACATAACTCACCGCCGACTCTGATTTAGGTTGCGATGACGTTAATACGGGTTGTGTTTCATTCCAGATCGTTCGTATCGTCCCAATCTCGTCTAACAGTTCAGACATCGCGGGGATATTCCCATCACGCTCTAGCATCACACCACACGGCTTGGAGCGTGCCATGGTATAGCGCAACAATTCCCAGACCGGATCGCACACGGGCTCACCGTGGGTATCCACCAACGCAGGAATACTGCCTTTAGGTTTGGTTAAATGCCCTGCCACGTGCATCTGCACAACACGTTCTAAGGGCATCGCATTAATAGCCGCATAGGCTGTTTGACCATCACGAGTGTGGTTAACGGCATTTACATACACGTTGTTCACATCCAACAACAACCCCGCGTCGGCCTCGTTCACAATGGCCGACAAAAACTCAGATTCGGTTAGTTCATCGGTAATCTCACCGGTGTAATTCACATATTGTGAAATGTTTTCAATCAACACAGGGCGTTGAAATCGATCTTGTAAATACTTAAGACGGTCAGCAACATAACTCGCCACAGCAGCGGTTCTGGGCACGGGCATCAGATCATTAAAATACTGACCCTTGTATTCACTAAAGCATAAATGGTCACTAAACCACGGGGGATCAATCCACGCAAATAAGGTTTCTAATTCTTGTAAATACGCTTCTGAAAACGGATCGGAGCCGGCAATGGATAAACTCACCCCATGCGAAACCAGCGGATAAGCCGCTTTGGCCTTCTCTAAAACAGAACGCGTTTTACCCCCACGTGACATATAGTTTTCGGGTGTAAATTCCAACCAATCGATCTGATCAGTGGCTTTTAAGGTGTCACGAATAACAGGACGACGAAGCCCTAGACCCACTCCCAATACCGGACATCCCAAGGTACCTGTTTGTGTTTTTAATTCAGGCTGTTTGGTTTGTATTGGATTGGATTGACTGTTGGTCATCGGCAACGCCGTCCTGTTATTAATCGATTAGTTAATAAAAACGTAAGGAGACAAAGACCTAGTTGTCTTCATCATCGTCGTCTTCAGCACCACATGAACCGGCGCCACATTTATGCTCGGCATCAACGTCGGCGTCATCGTCAACATCGACGTCAGCATCAACGTCGGCGTCATCGCCATCGTCCTCAGCATCATCGGCACCACAGGAGCCTGCGCCACATTTGTGCTCAGCATCCACATCGGCGTCAACTTCGGCTTCCACTTCAACGTCAACAGCATCAGACTTAACATCAACTTCGGCGTCTGCATCGACATCCGCTTCAGCACCACATGAGCCAGCACCACACTTGTGTTCGGCACCTTCATGATGATTAGCCAACAACAATGCACCAGCAGCCACTTCGGTCATTTCAAAGAGGCTCACATGACTATCATCTTCATCGTCGTCTTCACTACCACATGAACCGGCACCACATTTATGGTCGTTGGACAGGTTATCATCGTCGTCTTCATCGTCTTGGCTACCACACGAGCCAGCGCCACATTTATGCTCGCCATGATCGTTAGCAAGTTGCTGAACCGATGTAGCAACATCGTTCATTTGAAACAAGTCAACAGGCTGTTGTGTTACAGCCGATACCGTTAAGATCATCGATGAGCTTAAACCAATCGATACAGCCAACACAGGCAACATTTTTTTATAATTCATCCGTTTTTTCTCCTTACAACTCAAGGGATAACGTCCCCTTGATGTTTTATATACTTTACTGTTTAAAACGTTGTTTTGAATGGTGTTCTTATTATGACCCTAACCTTGCAATATTAAATAAGAACATCTAATTATAGACTACTTGTCTGGATTTAAGTTCCATCATCTTAAGCGTTATAGAGACAAGAGCACCATCACTCACATGGCTATAAAAACCCGCTCAAAAGAAGGGTTAAGAGATCTCTCTACGCATTTACCGCGCTATGGCAACGACCACAAAGGTTCGATTCATCCTCGTGATGCCCCACAATCGGATCATACATCCAGCAACGTAAGCACTTATCACCATTGGCCTTATACACGTAGATATCATAGCCGTGTTCGGTGGTTAGAATCTTTAATGCTTCAGAGGTGGGTTGATTCTCAACCACACAAAATTGTGAGGTAATGCAAAAGGCAGCAAAGTCGCCTTCGGGAATGTCTTTTAAGAAGGCTTTATCAGCGTCTTTTAGATACAGCACCACACCGGCTTCAAGCGAGCTTCCCAATTGGCCTTCTGAACGTGGGGCCTCAATGGCCATATTCACATCATCGCGCACAGCCAGCATTGTTTCAAAACGAGTCAATGCCTCAGCACTTAATCGGTACTCCGCATTTTCAGTGGGCCAATCACTCAAGGCCACAAAGTCCCAATCGCCAAAGCGATGTTCTTTTGGCAAGGTAAGCCAGATATCTTCAGCCATGTGAGGCATGACGGGTACCAATAAAGGCACAATGGTCTTCAACAATTCAAACAACACGGTCTGAATGGCACAACGGCGTTTTGAATCCGCCGGATCACAATACAAAATGTCTTTGGCCGCATCAAAATACAACTGTGATAAGTCCACCACACAGAAATTTTGAAGTGTTTGGTAATAACGATGGAACTCAAATTGATCAAAGGCATCGGTCACCAATTTCACCACATCTTGCACACGGTGTAAGGTGTACTGATCCAGCTCCGACAGCTCGGCATAGGGTACCGCGTCTTTGGTGGGGTCAAACCCGTGCAGGTTCCCCAGGATAAAGCGCACGGTATTGCGCACTTTTTTGTAGACATCGGTCAGTTGCTGAATGCTATTTTTACCCAATTTCATATCGTTGGTATAGTCCACACTCGCTACCCACAAGCGCAACACATCGGCACCAAATTGACGAATGATATCGTTCGGGTCAACCACGTTGCCCAAACTTTTGCTCATCTTTTTACCTTTTTCATCCAACACAAAGCCATGAGTCAAAACCTGTTTGTAGGGCGCCTTACCGTTAAGCATCACGCTTGTCCACAACGCGGATTGGAACCAGCCGCGATGCTGATCACTGCCTTCAAGATACAACTCAACAGGCAATTCGCCTAGTTCATCCTTGCGGCCATCCACCACAACTGTGTGGCTCACACCGCTATCAAACCAGACATCCATGATGTCCATTTCTTTATTGAATGTCTTGCCGTTGCATTTGGCACAGTTGTACTTACCTTCTAAAAAGTAATCCGCTTCTTTATCCCACCAGATATCACTGGTGTGCTCAGCAAACTCATTATAAATTTTATCCAGCGTGTCATCATTCAACAAAGGCTCACGACAATCTTCGTCAGCGCAACTAAACACAGGAATCGGCAGACCCCATACCCGTTGACGACTGATACACCAATCGGTACGGCCTTCAACCATACTACCCAAACGCGATTCGCCCCGCTCTGGGATCCAAGTCACATCCTTAATGGCTGCGAGTGCTTTATCGCGAATGTCATTCACGTTAATAAACCACTGATCCGTCGCACGATAGATCACCGGATTATGACAACGCCAACAATGCGGGAAACTGTGATCGTATTTACTGTGACCCAGCAACGCATTTTTAGAGCGCAATATCTCTAATACTTTGTCGTTCGCTTTTTCATAAAACTCACCAACAAGCTCCGGTGTTTCACACGCCTCGGTAAACACGCCTCGGTTATCCAACGGCGAGAGCGTGGCAATCGGGTTATCCTTTAATTCATTGTTGTTATAACGCTGGCAAACAACATAATCTTCACTACCGTGACCCGGTGCCGTATGTACCACGCCAGTACCGGCTTCTGTTGTAACATGTGTACCACATAATACAGGCACTTTACGACCTTCAATAAAGGGATGCTGGACTAAAGCTAATTCTAAATCCTTACCCTTGAACGTCAATAATTCGGTATACTCCAAAGGCGTTTCTTTTCCACCAATATGCTTAGTAAAGGTTTCAAGCAGTTCCTCCACAACAACCAGCTTCCCGTGTTCCTCGGTCTGAATCAACTTGTAATTAAAATCAGGATGTACTGACAACGCTAAATTGGCAGGCAATGTCCAAGGCGTTGTTGTCCAGATAACAAAACTCGCACTTTCAAGTTGTTCGTAATCGTCTTCAAATCCTTCCCAACCACCAACACAGGAACCTGCACCCATTTCCAAATACTTAAACTTCACATAAATACTATGACTGGTGTGATCGTCGTATTCCACCTCGGCGTCAGCCAATGCGGTTTCACAACTAGCACACCAATACACAGGCTTCAAGCCCTTATACACATGACCATCTTGAAACATTTTTCCAAACAACTTGGCTTGGGTCGCTTCGTAGTGGGCGTCCATTGTTAGATACGGTTGTTCCCAATTGCCCCAAACACCCAAGCGCTTGAAGTTGGTTTCTTGACCGTCCAAATTTTTCAGCGCAAACTCACGACACTTCTGGCGTAGTTCCACCGGTGTTACGGCCTTACGGCCACCCTTTATTTTTTTTACCACCGCATTTTCAATCGGCAAACCGTGGCTGTCATACCCCGGCACATACGGTGAGTAATACCCGCGTTGGTATTTATAGCGGGTCACAATGTCTTTGAGTACTTTGTTTAAGGCCGTACCAATATGGATTTTATCGCTACTTAAATACGGCGGACCATCGTGCAACACAAACTTCTTGGTTTTATCGCGCAAAGCCAAGGCTTTTTCGTAAACCTTATTCTCATCCCACATTGCCTCAATTTCAGGCTCACGCGTGGCGGCGCCCGCCTTCATCTTGAACTCGGTTTGAGGCAAGCTGAGCGTCTCTTTATAATTCTCTTTTTTTGTTTCAGGCGAGTGGGTTGAGGTACCAGAATCGGTCATGAGAGAAACATCCTTACCGGCAAGTT
>CAYGPY010000121.1:0-8341 GCA_964351765.1 uncultured Vampirovibrionales bacterium | reverse complement strand
AACGGTATCCTTATACATAATAATGGGTAGTTTATAAATAGATTTAAGTTTAGCTTTATTTTAGCTTTGTTTTTTAGGGAAGCGATACTTGCCTATTTAGCCAAGCGATCGAATCAAGCTTCTATTGTATCGTGGATTCAAATGAAAACCAAGCAAGCTGACGGGCAACTTGCTTGGTAAAACCATGCGAAAGTGGAAAATAAAAAATTGTGGGGGGAAGATGAAATCTGAAAGGGGTCTAAAAACCAATATCAGTGCTTGTTGTTCTTATCGTAAATAATTCAGCAAGCTGGTTTGAAGCACTCTGGCTGTAACACCCAGTGATGCCTGAAAGATGTTCTCTTGGTTGTTTAGGTTGGCAATGGTTTCAGCCATGTCAATATCCTGAATCGACGAGTATTGCTGGGTTAGAATGGCTTGACGCTCCTCAATACGTTCGATGGTCAGATCAAGACGATTGGTGACCGAACCGTTAATGGCTTGCTGGCCCAACACATTGTTGAGATCCACAGTGAGTTCATCCAGACGCAGACGAATTTCATCGATTTGCGTATCAGGTGCGGCTGGGTCTGGGTAATGCAGATCGGCCAATAACGTGGTGAGTGTTTGGAAAATACCAGCGCCACCAACACCCGGTGGTCCAGGGATAGGTGCGGCCGCAAGGCCTGTACTACTTCCCAATAGGGTTTCACCGTTAATATTCATATTCAATGTCACGCCCTTAGAAATTTCGGCCTGACGTTGCCACGAACCTGTTGGGGGAGAACCCGTAAAGGTGACGATGTCTTGAATCGGGGGTGTTTGTGCGGCACCTGTTGCACTCGCCGTTCTGGCAAAGGGAGGCGAGCCGGTTTCAAAGCCACCAAAAATATACACACCACCGATATCGGTGTTACCGAGTTGCACCATTTGATCGATAATTTGGTCGACCTCAAGGGCAATCGCAGTCCGGCCATCTTGACTGTTACTGGTGTTGGCCGCTTGGGTGGTTAGCTCTTGCACACGCTGAATGAGTGAAATGGCGTTAGACATAACGGTGTCGGCCGTGTTTACTTCAGACAGTGCATTTTCAATATTAGTTTTATAGCGGTCATCGGTTCTGAGGGTGTTTGTCAGGTTCAAAATACGTGTTAAACCAACCGGATCATCAGAGGGACGGTTAATGTTTTTACCTGAGGAGATTTTTTCTTGCAACGAGTTCAATATCCCCAAGTTACTTTGTAGGTAACTGATGGATTGGTTGTTTAACGAGGTATTGGTAACGCGGTTCATACCCATAACAGGTGTTCCTTATTTTTGATCTGATGTTTAATCTAACGCTGGGTTTGTAAAATAACGAATGATATTTAGGTCATGGTGATAATGGTTTGCATAATTTCATCAAAGGCCCGCATCACTCGCGATGAGGCTTCAAAGGCACGTTGGAAACGAATTAAATCAATCGTTTCTTCATCGATGTTGACACCCGACACGGATTCGCGACGCTGTACTAAGGCATTGATCAATTGTTGTTGACCTAGAGACCGATCTTCAAAGGTTCGGGTGCGAATACCTAAATTGGAGATGGTCCCGTTAAAGTTCTCAATGAATGTTGTGTTTCCTAAGCCCGCAATATTAGCGTCACGTAGTTGTGCCATTGCTAAGGCATTTCGGCCATCACCTTCACCGGCAAAACCAATAGGAGGACCTGCAGCACCAGGGTCGTTAATGGCAGCAGCCACTTGATCAGGGGTGATAGCGTTGATTGAAAAGTTACTTAAATCAAACGGATCGGCTGCTGGAGGTGGCACAATAAAGATGGGTGTACCGGCAGTAAGGTTGCCGTTTAAGTCACGTCCTGCTACTTGCACCGTGTTTACTTGTTCGGCAATGTTGCGCATTAAGTTATTAATGTCTTCAAGTACTTCGTAGAGGTTCATTGCATTGGGGTCAGCTGGGTTGTTTTGCGTGGCATCGATAATACCCTTTAAACGACCACCGGTAATTTCAAGACCACCAAAATCGTTCAATACATCGCCACCATTAACCGTACGGATGTTACTTGGGGCGTCAAACGGACTGAGCGCACCACCAGGGTTTTGCACAACTTCTAAAGTCTCAACTAAATCAGAACCCGTAATCGCGCGCACAGAAGGACCACCACCAATGGTGCCACCAATGTTTACGTTAATCAGGTCATTATCAAGATACTCAACGTCAATGTTGATCAAGTCCGATAATTTATTCAACATCACATCACGTTGATCCAAAAGATCGTTAGGGCGTGCGCCCGATGCGTTAATGGTAATAATTTGTTGGTTGAGTGATGCAACGGAGCCCAACAAGCTATTTACTTCGGTAACACCAATAGCCAATTGGCTGTTATCAAAACTACCCGGAGTAAGGGGTTCACCCACTAAGTTACCACGCAGTTCAAGGAGTTGGTTTTCTTGTTGTTGAAATACGGTTAGTAAATCGGCAGCTTGTTGAACAAAATCAGCACGAACTGGAATACTTTCAGGGTGTAAACTTAATTCTTGAATGGAGTCAAAGAAGTTTTGAACCGCCCCGTTAATACCACTGTTAGAGGGTTCAGCTAAAATGCCTTCAAGCTGCTGGAGCACATCTCGCATAATCAGGTTTTGCCCTAGAACGGCACTTTCATCCCGAAATTGCGCATCAATAAAGTTTTCGTGAATACGAACCACTTCTTTGGCAGTAGAACCTTGACCCATTTGACCACCGGTCAAGCCACTGAGCATGGGGGTGGCGTAAGCGGCAAAGGCTTCTATCTCAACACGCTGACGGCTATAGCCTTCGGTGTTGGCGTTACTGATGTTGTGGTTAATGGTATTTAACGCCATCTGGTTGGTAACCAACGCACGGTGGGTGTTAAAAAATCCAAAAAATCCAGGTGTAATCATAATAATGATTCTCTCTTTATTAAAACTCTCTAAAGTTTTGTTTTTCTCTCTGATGAATAATGATTTAGATCATGAAGGAATGATAATTAAGCGTCTTGAACAATGGTGGAGGACGGTACGTTGTCTTCAAAAGCGTTGCTTTTACGCTGACCCTGCGCACTATAGGTAGCTTGTTCTGGGGCAACGGCATCAGCAATAACACCCACGGTGTCTTCAACCCATTGAATCGACATGTCCAGTAAGTTTTTGGTTTGTTGATTTAGGGTTTGTACATCCCCGACAACACGTAATAAATTTTTGCGAGCATCCAGCATCGGCTTGATTTGCGTTGGGTGCAAACGGTCAATAAAGCTAGCAAGGGTATGGTTTTCATAGCCCATGGTTTGCATTAGCTCAAGCCGTGCGGTTTCAAGATGGGTTGATTTCTGACCGAGTGCAATCAGACGTTGATCGAGTGTGGGCAGGTCTTTGTATTTACCTTCAACAAGAATGGTTTTCTTTTCTTTTAGGGCGTCTTCGACCTTGCTGTAGGTTTCGGTTTCTTTTTCAAGCAACGCTCGCAACTGATCGAGTTGATCAGCTTGAGGTGGTGTATTGCCACCACTAGGCTCGTTAGGGTTTTGGTTGAAAGGTTGATTTGTCATAGGAGGAAACCTTTTTTAGGGTTTGCTTACATCGTTTTTTACGTGTTTTTTGATTTCTTAGGCGCTGTAATCAGCAAGAAGGCTTTCACCGGTTTGGTAGGCTCGCAAAATGTCCTGTTCGCTAACACCTGCAAAACCGACGTTAGCGGCAGTGTGTTGAATGTCTTGTACAGGGAGTTGAGCGAGCAAACGTTGTGCACCGTTTGAAAGAGGTTTAGGTTGTACTTGCTCTGAGGGGAGTGTTTCAGGAGATAGGTTGGGTTGTTCAATTGTATTCGTGTCAGCATTACGGCGCGCATTCGGACCAAATGCCGAACGGGCTTGCAGACTTTGAAGATTCTGCAAGTGAGCCATTGAATTGCTGTTTGAATGAATACGCATGGGTATCTTTGATTCCTGTTTAGAATGTTATTTTTTGGTTGAAACAGTTGAGTTAAGGGTGTTGTCGTCACCGATAGAAAGATTATCAGTGGGTGATATTTCTTTAAGAGTGGGCGCCACTTTGGGTTGTCTTTCATATTCAAGCTGTTTGGAACTTTGACGGTAGACCGATTCGGCGAGGCCGACACCACTGCCGCCTGGGGTTTTGGTAATGTTGTTGGCAATGTTTTCGTACATCATGTCTCTGAAGTATCCTTCGGATGAGCCACCGCCCATCAGGCTGTCTTCGCGGTCGATAGTTTTTTCCATCGCGTCCAACAAACTTTTTACGAACAGAGCTTCCATCTGCTGAGCCGACTCTTTTAACTTTTTGTGTTCAGCATCCGGTGGGTTTAAAAATTCTTGACGCAACACACTAGCCGATTTTGACTGGCTAAGGTGCTTACCCGCAGCAGCTTTCATACTGGCAAAGCGAGCGTCATTCATATTTAGGCTGGTTAGGATTGGATCCATATCGGTTTGGTTTTCTCTCTACGTATGTCTTTTCTCTTGAACGGTTTTGATTAAAAACAAATTTCTAAAATTTAAGTTAAATAATTTCTAATGTGGCGTCCAAACTGCCAGCTGCTTTTAGAGCTTGCAGTACAGAAATTAAGTCAACCGGTGCCACACCCAATGCATTTAACGCGGAGACCAAGTCTTGCAATGAAGCGTTGGCGTTTAGTTTTACAAGTGAGCCAGCTTGTTTATCAATACTGATTTCACTGTTGGTAACACCCACTGTATTGCCGGCCTGAGCAAATTCACCGGGCTGTGATACTGCGTTGGTGGTTTCGACGCTAACGGTGATACCACCGTGGGCAACTGCAGCTGGAGACAAACGAACATTGTTACCAATAACAATTGTACCGGTGCGTTCGTTAATCACAACTTTAGCAATGTCGTGACTGGTCATCACTTCAATGTTTTCGATTTTAGCTAAGAAGGAGACACGGTCATCAAAAAATTCGATAGGAAATAACACACGCAACGTAGCACCATCAATGGCGCGAGCCGGTGCCACGTTCTGAGTAATGGCGTTTGCCACACGGCTGGCAAGGGTGTAGTCAGTCCGATCAAGGATGAGTTCTACGCCATAATCATCACCAATACTCGTATGGATTTCACGTTCCATAATGGCGCCATTAGGTACACGGCCAGAGGTTGTGATTGATGTACGTTTGGAAGAACCGCCGGCTTCAACAGAAGTACCACCGGTTGAGATAGGACCTTGGGCGAGTGCGACGGTTTCACCGTTGGGGGCACGTAATTGTGTGTTAATTAAAATGCCACCTTCAAGACTGCTGGCATCAGCCATCGAAGACACAACCACATCCAATGGATCACCCGGCTTTGCAAAGGGCGGGACAATAGCCCTTACTAAAACAGCCGCCGTGTTGGTGGAACGAATATCGTTTTGGTTGTTTAAACGGCCACCAAAATTTTGAATAAGGTTAAAGGAGGCGTTCTGTGTTGATAAGCTTTTATCACCCGTTTTGGCTAAACCAACCACAAGACCGTAACCAACCAGTTGGTTGTTACGAACACCTTTAACGTGAGTAATGTCTTTAAGACGCATTTGATTACCACCTGCTAAGGCCGGCAAGCTAAGGTGCGATGCCATTAATAAGCAACTCAGGACGAGTGCAGTGGTTTTAGCAATGTTGTTGATGGAACGCATCATAGGGGGTTACTCTCTTTCTTGATATTTTTTTTGAAAAATTAATTAAAGAACTGATAAATTTTATTGGCCATGCTGTCACCTTGTTGACGACTAACCGTTCCTTTACCGCCTTGCACAATTTGGAAGTTGGCAACTTGGGTTGAGGTAATGGTGTTGTTTCGATCAAGGTAAAACGGATTGATAATTCCGGTGACGTACATGTCTTGGCGGTCTTTATTGATGGAAACCACCTTGCGGCCTTGAATTAATAAATGTCCGTTGGGCAATACTTGTACCACTTGGCAGGTAATGTTATCGGTTAATGTTGTGGAACGATCACTCTCGGCTTTACTGCTTAAGTTGTTGCTGTTAACCATGCCATCAAAACTGGGTGCTGCTAAGGCGTTTTGCGTTTTGGTGGTATTAAACGGAAGTTTGTCGAGTAAGAAAGCGGTCATTCCGTTAAACAAGCTGGTGCCGTTTTCTTGAATGGCTTGGTTACGGGTTACTTTTAGTTCGGCATCCGTGGTGAGGTTTGATACTTCATTAATGGTAATGGTAACCAAGTCGCCCACGTGTTTTGGTGAAGGTTGAGTAAATAAGGAGGGTGGCGTGTAAGGCGCATCAATTTGATAGGAGGCGTTGGCTCTAAATAATGATTCGGCTTGAACGGACTGGGTTGAAACCGTCAACGCGGCAAGGCAAACCACCAAGCTAATGCTTGTGGCCAGTGTAATGACGGTGTGGGTTTTGTTGTTAGAAAAATGAATCACGATGATCTCTCTATCTTTTTAATTCTTGTAGCGTTTAAATACGAATCAACACTTTATTTTTTTCAATAATTTCGGCTGTAAAATATTTTTGTTTGCGATGCTTGTACCGAACGCGCACTGTCTCACCAATGCGGCCTGCACCAAGGGAGACGCCCATCACCGACACATCCATACCTTTGCCGTTGGATAAAATAATGGCAACATCACTGTTCTGTTTTACATCGGGGGGCAACACCATTTTGCGACTTTCTAATACGGTGCCACTGTTCATGGTTAGGCGGGCTTGGTAGCCACGAATGGATTCTTTTGTTGAGGGAATACTGTTTGATGTGCTGAGACGACGACTGACATCATGTTTTTCAATGCGAAACTGATGTTCTTTTAATTGTTGACCAGCGTTGATGGTGCTTTTTACCACACGTACGTTTCGCATTAGTTTGATTCTGACGGGGACACCGACAAAACGACGGTGTTCGTTTTCGTCTTTTAATGTGACGCGAACCACACATTGACTGGAGAAGCGTTCACCTAGAATTGATTCGGTTTCTAGCGTGAAGATACTGGGTAAGGTGTGGCTTTTATCGTCATCAAGGCCATCGGCTTTACTTGTTTTATCGCCAAATTCAAATGGGGCACCAGGGACTTGAATCACTTCAATTTTGAGTTCATCGCTACTATCTTTATCAAGGTAACGCGTCATTTGCCCTTCAACATGACTCCGCACGGCGTCTTCAATAGTGTCTTGATGAATGGTTACTGCGTGTACGGGGTGCACGCAGTACATCATCATCACCAAGGTAATCAGCGCGCCAAACAACCCAGCAAAAATCCAGCGACTGGCTTGCTTTGATGAAGATGCATTGTAACGTGGTGCTATCATTTAGAATGGACTATCCTATTTTTTGTTCGTTAAAATTAGAGGGTGTTATTAAACGATATTGTTGGTGGTTTGAAGAATTTCATCCGAAGCCTGAATGACTTTTGAGTTGGCTTCAAATGCGCGCTGTGCAGCAATCAAATTAATCAATTCTTCAACAATCTGAACGTTGGAATTTTCTAAGAAGCCTTGGTTCAGCGTGGTTTTAGCAAAGTCACCCTGACCCGCGGTACCCTGAACGGGTGTACCTGAGGCTGGGGTTTCAACATACAAGTTGCGGCCAATACTTTCTAAGCCGGCTACGTTAGCAAATCGGGTGATTTGAACCTGACCAATTTGGTTCAGAACTTGTGAGCCTGCTTGACGAACTGATACCGTTCCGTTTAAACCAACAACCACTTCGGTGGTGTCATTTGGAATGGTAATGTTTGGCTGAAGTGGGTAGCCATCATCGGTTACGATGGTGCCGTTGGCATCTCGTTTCCAACTACCATCTCGACTGTAAGCAACTTCACCACTATCAAGTTGAACTTGGAAGAAGCCTTCACCTTGAATAGCAATATCAAGTGGGTTACCCGTTTGAACAATCGAACCCGGTAAGAATACTTTTTGTGTGGCTGAGACTTTAACACCCAAACCGACTTGTACGCCAACCGGATCGAAGGTTCCTTGGTCGCCAATGGCACCTGGAGCCGAATAGGTTTGACTGATCAAGTCTTGGAATTCAGCACGTGACTTCTTAAAGCCCGTGGTATTCACGTTTGCCACGTTGTTGGCGATAACGTCAATATTAAATTGTTGTGTCTGTGAACCGGTTGAAGCGGTATAAAGTGCTCGTAACATCGGCGAAGTGCCTCCGGGTTAGTTATGTTGTAAATCTCTCTCTAAATCTGTTTTAAATGATTAAGCCTTGGTCCGTGTTTTGTTTTATCTACTTAGCGATATCGTTTGCGGCTTTGCCAAGGGCTTGGTTATGCATTTGAATATTTTTTTGTAGTGTTTCGTATAAACGATGGCCTTGAATCATATTGACCAATTCACCAATGGGGTTGGCGTTCGAT
>CAYGPY010000120.1:2377-8396 GCA_964351765.1 uncultured Vampirovibrionales bacterium | reverse complement strand
CTACACACCAAAGATTTTTATGCCGAGGATATTGAACTTGACGGAAAAACACTGCCTCGTATTAAATACTTAAGCGAAGAAGGTTATGATGGCAAAGTAAGTGACTACACCAACGCTGAAGAAGTAAAAGCCAAAAGCGAGGCCGCTTTTGAACGAAGTCAGCGCATTGAGCCACAAATTCCGATTGGTATCTTTTATCAAATTGAAAAGCCTACCTATCAGGCGATAATGGAAGATAACATGCCCATTCTAAAAGAATACGCACCGTGCCATATCCCTTACCACGATAAAAACATGCGCCCCACCACCGATGCAAGCGATGCGCTGTCGCAATTTAGAGTTTAAAAAACCAACGCAGTTTACCTGAAACCCGTCGATGTTTTCGCTATGATAGAGATTGATGTCGTGCTTGCTAATATAAGGTGTTATCTCTTATGGTGAATCAGTTTCTTGGTAGTCGTATTGTCTCTCACATACAACAGTGGGTTCAAAACAACAGCTATTCAGCAAAATCCGTGATGCAAATGACGGTGAAGCTCCTTTTTGATAGTTTTGACCACTATGACTGGGTGGGCGTATACCTTCTTAAAGGGCACACCTTGGTATTAGGACCGTATGCGGGTGAACCAGCACAAGAAGAAATTGAAATTGGCCAAGGCGTTTGTGGCACAGCAGTTGCCGAAGACCAAAATCAAATTGTGGGTGATGTGAGCACACTCGATAATTACATTGCTTGCTCGCCAAAAACACGCAGTGAAATTGTGGTGCTGATTAAAGATAAAGACCGTATTTTAGGCCAACTTGATATTGACAGTGACACGGCTAATATTTTTAATGACCAAGACGAAGAACTCTTAAAACAAGTGGCTCAACTCTTGTCTAAAAAAATTATCGACGAAGCAAAGCAACCCCCAGCACCGGAAAACTAAAACGCTCTTCTTATAACCTGCCCTATCACTCGCTCCGTTTCACGCTTAATCTTTAAGAACTCCTTTCATTTATGTCTATTTTTTACCACTACCGTCATTGGTTTCTTCGCTACCGTCATCTGTATTTGATTGGCGGTATGACGTTGCTGATTACCAATGCTCTTGGGATTGCCATTCCTTGGTTAGTAAAGCACGCCATCGAAGCCCTTCAACTCATGTCTACAGGCACGGAGCACAGTCCTGAAATCAGTGCATTGTATCTTATCTTTTGGCAAATGCTGGGTGCTGCTGTACTGATGTTTGTGTTTCGTGTTGCTAGCCGATTGGCCTTAGTAAGCGCCGGTCAAAAAGTAGAGTACGATCTGCGCAAAACATTGTTTGAACATTTAATGACCATGTCCGATACGTTTTATCAGAAGCACCCCACGGGTGAGCTGATGTCGAGAATGACCAACGACATTGAAACCATGCGACGACTCTCTAGTGGGGGCGTGATGATGGTGCTGAACACATTTTTTGTTTACCTCACTACAATTCCCTTTATGATTAGTATTAGCCCAAAGCTTACCTTGTACACGTTTTTAATTTATCCCGTTGTAGTCTTTTTTCTGGTTCGCTTAAGCAATACCGTCAAACATTTTTTCTATAGCGTGCAAGCTATTTTAGGGGATATTAGTACTCAGGCTCAAGAGGCATTTACCGGTATGGCGGTTATTCAGGCCTACGCCAAAGAACCAAGTGAGAGCAATCGCTTTACGGGTTTTTGTGAGTCCTATTATCAAACCTACAAAAAACTCATCCAACACCGTGTATTAATGATGATGTCCTTTGTTGCCCTGAGTGGCTTTAGTTACTTGGTGGTGTTGTGGCTGGGTGGTAATCAGCTGATTGATAAAACGCTTTCGGCTGGTGATTTCATGGCCTATCTTCTTTGTTTAGAACGTGTTGTGTGGCCGACCATGGTACTAGGCTGGGTGATTTCAACCACTCAACAAGGAGCAGCGGCACTCGAACGGGTTGATGAACTCTTAAAGCAACAACCTGATATTACCGCACCAACAGAGGCTAAAAACATAGCCACCTTACCTAAAACGGTTAAAGGCAAGCTTAAACTAGACCATATTCAATACACCTACCCCAATACCGACACGCCTGTTTTATCTGATATTTCAATCACCGTTAAGCCCGGTGAAACCATTGCAATTGTTGGTCCTATTGGCTCTGGGAAGTCCACGCTTCTTAAACTCATTCCTCGACGAATGGATCCACAAGTAGGGCACATCACATTAGATGACACCCCTATTGAACGTCTTGATCCGGTGGCACTACGAAAACAAGTGGTCTATATGCCACAAAAAAGCTTTTTATTTTCAGAGTCCGTTCTATGGAATGTGGCCTTTGGCGAGCCTGAATGGATCAATAATCCCGAAGAAACTATTTTTACTGCCACCAAAACAGCTCACATTCACAACGAAATCTTAGACTTTCCAAAACAATACGGCACGCTGGTGGGTGAAAAAGGTGTAATGCTCTCTGGTGGACAACGCCAACGCATTAGTTTATCTCGGCTTCTGATGAATGATGCACCCGTGTTAATCTTAGATGACCCCTTTGCCAGTGTGGATGCCGAAACAGAAAAAAACATTATTGATGCCTTACTAAATCGGCAGATTTTCAAACATAAAACCACGCTTTTTGCCACGCATCGCTTTTCACTCGTGCCCCATGCCGATCGTGTTATTCTAATGAACAAGGGCTGCATTGAAGCCACTGGCACGCACGACGAATTGATGAAAGAGAACGAACTCTATCAAAAACTAAATCAAATGGCTTCATTACGAGATGAGCTCGGTAATACCTTTGGTGCTCCTGATCGAGAAAGTACACCGTATTCTGAGGAGGCAACTCCTTATGATGAATAAACCAACGCTCACCTCAACGCCTTCTTGGATGGATTCCATCAAGCACACTCTGCAATTATTGCGTTATGACTTTCAACTGATGAAGCAGATGTGGCCCTTCACCCAGGGGCATCGTGTTACGCTGATTGGCTCGCTTTTGTTATTGCCCTTGATTACCGTCACTCAAATGGCGCAACCTTTTATTGTACGAAAGGCTGTTGATGGGCCGATTAGTAGTGGCAATCCAGATGGCTTGATACAATTTGTTGGCTTGTTTCTGGGTGTCTTAATTATTAATTACACGGTGAGCTATTTTCAAAGTGTACTCTCTCAAGAAGTAGGCCAGCGTATTATTCGTGATATTCGTACCGGCTTATATAACCATTTACAAACGCTTCCACTTCGCTTTTACCAGGTGCATCCGGTGGGAAAATTAGTGTCTCGTGTCACCAGTGATGTAGAGAACATGAGTGAAATGCTCTCTAGCGGGGGGCTTGCCATCCTTCAAGATATCGCCATTATTTTGGCGGGCATTATCGGTATGTTTTTTATGCACTGGAAATTGGCCATTGTGGTGACCGTGATGCTGAGTATTAATTTAGTGATGATGGAATTCTTCCGCATTCGAGCTCGTCATGCTTACGATAATATTCGAAACCGCTTGGCTACGATGTCGGCATTTTTAAATGAAAGCATCAACGGTATGGATCTCATTCAGCTTTATGGTCGCCAAACACATCAAACCAATGCCTTTAAAACCATGAACCGAGACTACTACCAAGACCGGATGGATTCGGTGTTGTACAGCCTTGGCTTTAACTCACTGGTAGAACTTCTTACCATCCTGACGATGGTGCTTATTTTATGGCTGGCAAGCCTGATGATTCAAGACGGTTCCATTAGTTTTGGCTTGCTGGTGGCTTTCTTTCAGTTTGTGACCATGACCTTTGAGCCGGTTGAGAACGTGAGTGAAAAAATGACGATTCTACAATCAGGATTATCTTCGATTGAAAAAATTACCGAACTCCTCAACGAAACCACGGATACAAATGCCCTTACAAATAAAACCTTTGATGTGGCTCTGTTAAAATCAACCACGGATAAGCAGATAAAAACCACCAACGAAACCACTGACATTGTATTAGAAGGTAACATTTCTTTTGAACATGTTGGTTTTGGCTATGACCCTGAGCATCCTGTTTTAAACGATGTTTCGTTTGCTCTAAATAAAGGTGATAGCCTTGCCATTGTGGGTGCAACAGGATCAGGAAAGACCACGCTCCTAAAATTATTAATGCGCTATTACGACCCTGACCAAGGCCGAATCCTTCTTGATAGCACCCCTTCAACAACCATTCACCCTAGTACCATTCGACGGCAACTTGTTAGTATTCAGCAGGATGACATGCTTTTCTCACGCACCGTGTTTGAGAACGTGACCTTTACCGACCCCACAACGCTCAGTAAGCAAGAGCGTCTTGAGGCTGAGGTAAGCGTCTCTTTAGCCCTACAGCAAGTGCATGCCGATGCGCTTATTAAACAGCTCCCTAAGGGGATGCATACGGTACTTGAGGAGCAGGGTAAAAATTTATCGGTGGGCGAGCGTCAATTATTGCTCTTTGCCAGAGCCACCTATCATAATCCCGCTATTTTAATTTTAGATGAGGCGACTTCAGCCATTGATTCAAAAACCGAAGCCCTTCTTCAAACCGCCATGACCAAGATAATGGCAGGGCGCACTAGCTTGGTGGTGGCCCATCGTTTGGCCACCATTCAAGATGCCAGCCATGTTTTAGTGATTAAAGACGGGGTGGTAAGTGAGTTTGGCACCCCTGAAACCCTACTAAAGCAAAACGGTATTTTCGCCAGATACTACCGTTATCAGTCGCTTTTACACACTCCTTAGGTGACGGATTAAAAGGCAATCTAAATTCAAGTTCATATTACTAGCATCTTTTTATACTCACCGTCGTTAATAACACTAGATGACCCATCATATAATTTAGATTGATACCTTTAAGGAGTTATACAATGTTTTCACCCAGTATTACAGCACAACCCTCTCAAGTTAACTTCGGTAAGAAAACGCACATTGTTACAACTAAGACTTTAAAGGCCACTGTTGAACGATTTCTTAAAGAAGACAATACAGATGCTGCCATTAACTACCTCGTCATCCAAATAAACCAAGGAAATCCTAACGTAAGTACATTAGGTGAAAGCCATAGCAATTTAGTTAGTAGAGCGCTCGTTCGCTCCACACAAGCCAACAAGGCACCTTATCAACGTTAATCATCATTTAGATTTAAACAATAAAAAAGCAGGCGAAATAATGTATTGCCTGCTCTTTTTATTGTTTGAATCGCTTTGTTTCAGCTAAACTAAGACCATATATAAACACTGATTTCAAAAGGAGTTTCACCTTATGCCTCTATCTGGATATGCCACCTCGGAAGGAACCGAACGGTTTTCAGAACGATCTACCAATTCCAAACCCATTGCCGAGAATCATTTCCGTAGCGACTTCCAACGACTTTCGCTAAGTAGTTTGGGTATGGGTAGTTACCTTGGTCAACCCACTGATGATGATGATGCCTTGATGACCGCAGCGGTTATTAAATCTGTAATGAGTGGTAGTGTTAACGTGATTGATACGGCCATTAACTACCGTCACATGCATTCAGAGCGGGCTATTGGTGAGGCACTGAAAACTCTGATTAATGACAAAGGAATTCAACGCGACGAGCTTTTTATTGCCAGTAAGAATGGTTTTTTAACACCCGACCCAACAAGTGATGTCGATTTTAAAACGTATTTTACTGAGACGTTTTTAGCATCAGGTAAACTCACCATTGATGACATTGTTGGTGGCATGCACTGTATGCACCCTGAATTTTTGAAGCATCAGCTTGATGTGAGCTTACAGAATCTTGGCTTAGAAACACTGGACTTAATGTATTTACACAACGCCAGTGAGTCGCAACTACCTTCCTTGGGCAAAGAAGCCTTTCTCTTTAATTTAAAACGTGCTTTTGAAACTTATGAAGAAGCTCGTAAAGCCGGTAAACTTCGTTATTATGGCATGGCCACTTGGAATAGTTTTCGTGTGGAGCCAACGCATCCCGAATACCTATCCCTTGAAGACGTGGTGAGCTTGGCCATTGAAGTGGGCGGTGACGATCATGGTTT
>CAYGPY010000120.1:0-2367 GCA_964351765.1 uncultured Vampirovibrionales bacterium | reverse complement strand
ATATTCAACTACCGTTTAATCTAGCTTTTACCGAAGCCCTCACCACAAACGATCAACCCATTGGTCCCACAACGCTCTCTACCTTTGAATGTGCTATGGCGCTCAATTTGGGTGTGTTTACCAGCGTGCCTTTGTTACAAGGTCAACTGTTATCTCAAGAAGCGTTACCGCCTTTTGAAAACTTAAGCTCAGCAGCGCAAAAATGTTTGCAATTTGCTCGTAGCACCCCCGGTGTGGTGGCCCCATTGGTTGGGCACAAGCAACCCGTTCACGTGGACGACAACCTTGGTGTGGCCAAAGTAGACCCACTTAGCTTTACTGAAATGCGAGCGTTTCTTAAACCGGCTAAATAATTTTGTTTTTCTAAAGCAACAAAAAAGCGAGATGAATTATCACCTCGCTTTTTTTACATCTAAATCCCTAGGAACTAATGACAATGATATGGCACAGAACCATTATGACAACCCATCGAATTCGTGCCACCAGAATGTTGAGGGGCATTAATAGTAACACCATTGAGATGCGCATGGCCGGGGAAAAACTCAACAGGAGTTCGTTTTTCTGCCTTTAAAGTAGCGTATCCGAAACCAGAGATAAATAAAGCAACGGTCAGGATAATAATCACAATACGTTTCATTTTAAAGAGTCCTCATTGATTGGTGATTCATAACTTACAGAGTGAGTTACAAGCACTAGTGTTAAATTGCCTTATCAGCCAGTTCTTTAGCAAAGCGATCAAGGCGCATTGCTAATCTATCCGTTTCAGCAAAAAAGTTCTGTACACGTGCAGGGTGTGAACTAACTCCATGAGATAGATTTAATTGCTCAAAGTTAATCATTCGTGATTTTTGATTTGTACTTGAATAGGATTTTTCGCCATCTTCAGGCATATAAATAGAAACGCTATTATTGTCAGCATCATCATGTACACGAACACCCGTATAGTAAGGGTTATTCTCCATGTGGGACACATCAATCGCTACTTCCAAGCTATCGGGCTTACTCCATAGTGATGGATTTTCATTCCACAAAGGGTTATTAGCATCCAATACTAAACGATAACGGTATGGTGCATCGCCCCGTTCTTGTTTATAGCGATATAAATCCATGGTCATTTCATCATTAATCCACTTGCGTTTAAATGATGCTTTCTCAATACGGTATCCACTGCGTAAACCAGCAGGTGCATCGGCTTTATTTACATGCCGGAATTTATTTGTGACCTTAAAGCTACCTTCATAATTTTCAAAGAACGTAATCACACGTTCCAATGATTGATTTGGGGACACAAGTTCTTTCTTTGATAACGCTCTATCACCAGCCGACTCAGAAAGACGCTGGAGACTCCGACACACATCCACACCACGATTAAGATCGCTACGTCGGCCTGAAAACTGGACGGTGTCAGTCTGAAGTGCAGGCAAGACATGTGGTTTTGATTGTTGCTGTGATTTTGCAACACCTGTAAAATTGACAGGCAAAAGGGATCCAATATTCATCTATATACTCCTTCATAATATGTTTTTTGGAAAAATTAATTTATCTTTTTAAAATAGAAAACTATACAGGCCAGTTTTCATCAGCTTGCGATAATTCGGTGAGCTTCTCTAAATCAGTCACCACAATCTTACCGCCGCGAAGGTAGTTAATACAGCCATGTGATTTCTTCAAACGACTAATAATACGAACCGATTCTTCGTAGGCAATGCCGGTCATACTAGCAATATAATCGTGAGGTAAGTTGATGTTGAGCAATTTACCATCAGGTGTATCCGTAAATCCGTCACGACGGAAGTGATACATAATAATTTTTGAAACACGGGCATCCGTCTTTTTAACAACTTGATTGTGTGTTTCATAGTTAAACCACAGCACTTCACCCAAAGCCGTCACAATATTTAAAGCCACTTGTGGGAACTCTTCAACCAAACGTACAAAGTTAGTTTTATCAATGTACATAATGTTGGCATTACTCAACGCTTCGGCTGAGTATGGTGACGGCTTGTTTGTTAATGCGCCTGTTACACCAAAAAATTCACCTTCAGAGCTTAAACGAACAATGGTACTTTCACCATCGGTAGAATACTTAACCAACTTAATGCAGCCACCGAGTACAAAGTAGATTTTAGAACCTCGTTCACTAGGTAAGTCACGTTCATAGAAAATAACTGATTCTTTTTCGTAGTTACTTTCGAAAAACATAGGGCTGACTTTTTCTAAATCCGCTTCTCCCATACAATCAAACAACGGGATTCGACGTAATTTTGCTACGGTTTCGGGCTTAGATTTACTGAGAACAGTCACCACGGGATGTACCTCTCGACTTTGGCTAATAATGGGTAAAATAAATTACCAATAAGGCTATGT
>CAYGPY010000119.1:0-8428 GCA_964351765.1 uncultured Vampirovibrionales bacterium | reverse complement strand
GATCTATGTTGTTCTCCTGTGCACTGCGATTAGCGAAACCCGAAAGCTTGTCTTTATCATCCATGTTAGACAAACCTAATGTTGAATCCACCAAACATTTTCTAAAATCAGCAGCCAAGCGCACTATTAGTAAAACGATCAAAGCACCGTCACCACAACCTGCCAGTGAGCCGATGCTCCTTATTTTTGGTCAGCGTATTGATAACAAGGAAAAGCTGTCGATGATCTTGCCAATCTCTCAAATCGATTGGGAGGAAGCTCCTTTACGATGACTGACAAACAGACATTACAGACGACCTCAAGCAACACCAATACTTTTAACGCTGAGCTCATTTCAGCCCGTGAGGTGATGGACACCCTTCCTATGGCCATGGCTATTTTTGAGCCCGATGGCGCACCGGTTTTTATGAATCAAGAAGGCCAGCGTATTTTAGGCGTTACTAATGATGACCACACAAAAGTAGCCCAGCTATTAACGCCCTTAAAAGAGTTGATCACCAAAGGGTGCGATGTTGAACGGGGTGAAAAATTAATTACCCTTGATGACGGCACTGAAATGACCGTGGGTTTTCGCGTCACACACATTAACTACCCCGCTAACAAACCACTGCCATTACTTATCTTTAGAGATATCACTCAGATGTTAAATGATAAAGACGTGATGGCCAACATTGAGCGTGAACTTTCTCAGTCTCGCCGACTCGCTTCAATTGGCACGATGATTGCAGGTGTGGCCCATGAAATGAATAACCCGCTGGCGGGTATCTCAATGAGTCACCAATTGGCTCAGAAACTCATTGAAAAACTCAAGGACGACCCTGATAACGATCACCTCAAAAAACAACTTTCACTTCTTACTAGTGAAATGGAAAAAATTGATACCGCCAGCCAAAAAGTGGCGCGGCTCGTCGATAGCTTGCTGACCTACAGCAAGCCTGAAGAAATTGAGGTTGAGGAAATCATTTTTGATGATCTACTCAACGAATGCGTGCAAGCGTGTAAAAACCAACCTATTTTCCACGAAGTCACGTTTGATATTCAGCCTTACGCCGATTTAACCCCTCTTAATGCGGATAAGTTTAAGCTAGAACAAGTTTTTTATAATTTATTCAAGAATGCCACCGAAGCCACCGAAGGTATAGGAACACTGTCTATATCGTGGCAACATACCTATAAGGATAACAACACCTATGCCTCTTCAGTATCCAACGATGACGAAACAATTAAAGAACCTAACACAGTTGATATCCGCGTTACGGACAACGGCCCTGGAATGGATCCATCAATCTTGGAACGCATTTTCGATCCTTTCTTCTCCACCAAGGGGCACGCAGGCGTCGGGCTTGGGCTTAGCATATGTTACCGTACGATCGAACAACACGGCGGACTACTACAAGCCGAAAGCATAGGCGGTGAAGGCACCACGTTTATCATTTCTCTCCCGTTGCATCTTCCTCAATCCGATGATGATGCATTATAGTTAATAAGATAACCTGCTATTTCGTTTTTTAATTTTAAGTTTATTATCTATCGTTTTTGTTTTGTATCTGGAATTCTAGTCGTCTATGACAGACAACACGAACAACTCAGCCGACAGTAAGACCCATAACCTACTAATCGTAGATGATGAGGCCATTATTCGCGATAGCTTAGTGAGTTACCTCGATACATTTCACGCTGGGGACAGTCCGATTGCCTTAGATACAGCTGAATCAGCCAAAATAGCTCGCACCAAACTGGCTGAAAAGCACTACGATCTGGTTATCTCAGACATCAACATGCCTGAAGAAGACGGTTTCCAGTTCTTACAAACCGTTCATAGCGAGTACCCCAATACAAAAACCGCCCTGATTACGGCTTATAAGGTCGAGGATTACATTCGTAATGCCAAAGAAACCGGCATTTGCAACATCATCGCTAAAACAGCGCCCTTTAACTTTGATGAGTTATCGTGTGTCGTCAATAACCTACTCAACCCCTCATCAGCCTTTGGCATGAAACACTACATGAATGATGATGCCGAGATGAATGAGATTACGGTAAAAAGTAGTAACGGCATAATGGAAACCTTTGGCACACTGCAAGAATACCTCACGGCCAACACCCCGCAATCCGTATTGGACGGTAACCCAAACACCATTAACGATGCAATGATGGCTGTGATTGAAGCTCTTACCAACTCGGTGTATCACGTGGCTAAAAATGACGATGGCACGCTAAAGTATGAAAAAGGCCAGCAGATCGAAGCTCTTGAGCCCGATGAATATGTGACCGTGCGCTACGGTAAAGATAGCGAACGGGTTGGCATTAGCATTACCGATCAAGGGGGTCGCATTACAGCCGATGAAGTGCTGTACTGGCTCGAACGTAATATCAGCGCCTCCAATCTTATGGATACCCACGGGCGCGGCGTTTATTTAATTCATGCCTTAATTGATCGTGTGTTGATTAACATTGATCCGGGTGAATGTACTGAAATCATTATGCTAAATTACTTTACGCCCGATTACCGCACGAACAAACCGGTTTATATTAATCAGATGTAACGCCACGTTTCTGGTGTCATCAAAACATATTAAGCACGGGTTCGCTCTGTGGTTAATTAATACTCTGTAACAATAATTTGGATCAAAGCACGATCATCCGGTACCCTATTGTTATAGGTGAATGAACGTCCTTTCTTATTTTTAAGCTCCTACGTTCATCAGTGGTTCGGCAATTATTATGGAGATACACATCGTGCAGGTATCCTTTCCTAAGCAGTCAACAGATCAAGCATCCAAGGCGAAATCGGTTCAGCCTGATGCATTTGTTCTGCCAAAAAATGCGCTCACACCCTTACCAGAAGACACGGTCTCGTTATCTTTTTCAGGAAGTACCGACCCCAAACCTTCTTCACCCTCTGAGGAATCACCAACGACCGACGCACCTGTTAAGAGTAAGCCCACTCGCAACCTGAAGAAGTTGGCCTTAGGCGTTGTACTGACCGCTTCAGGCATTGGGCTTGCGGTTGCCTCGCTACCTATCACAGCATTATTGGCAGCCTCAGGCATTGGCTTACCTGCCACACCTGTTACCGTAGGCATTGGCTTTATTGGCGGTGGCTTAGCCATTGTGGGTGGTAACACCATGTTAAAAGGACTCAGTGGCAAATCTTACGGCGTTTTATTCCAGCGTTTCTTAAATGAGCTGATGAGTCGCGACAGTGTAAAAGAACCGATAAAAGAGACTCCTAAAGAGCCTGTGGAGGATCCTCCTGAGACCCCACCCAAAGCAGACACACCCAAACCACCTGCAACAGAAGAGCCTGATCCGCCTGTCAACGAGGCACCAAAAGGCAGCGATACGGACAAACCTACTGACGTGGGCAATGAAACACCCACGACAGAGCAACCCAAAGAAGAAGCACCTCTGACGGATGCCTCAAAGCTCAACAAGGGCGACCTGTTTGCGTTGCTTGCTGAGCACGACGAACTTAAAACGCTCACCGAAACATTAACCTCAACCCAAAAACAATTTGTTCAACATATGCATAAAGATGACAGCTTTCACCTTAAAACCGATCACGACGTAAACTTGGCGATTAAAGAGCTCCGAACTCAGATTTCGGCCTTTGGTAAAAGCATTGGCTACAAAAGCCTTTCTCAACGGATTTATGACTATGTGGAATCTGCCGTTGAAGGTGAATCCAGCGAACTTAACTCAAAGAAGGAACTCACCCTATCGGGCAACGTTCAACTCCTTCGTAAGTGGCATGAGCAACTCAGTGAGAGTTACCCTGAATTCTTTAAGCGCCCGACTGATTTATTAAACTATATCAATCAGCACGTTACCCCTTATTACACCAATCTTGACGATCTCACCAGTGTGCACCAAAATGTGGATGAAACATTGGTTTTGCTAGCACAAAAAAAGCTTGACGCGTTTTTATCTAGCCAAGAGGAAGAAGCAGCTGCCAAAGAAGCGGAAAACCAAGCAGATACAGAACAAAGCAACTTAGAGACAACGGATTCAGAAACACCAAACGATACTGAAACCACCTCATCACCACCTCAATCTTAATTTTAAAACCAAATGATAAAAGGGAGTTCCCATTATGCGCCAAGTAGTACCTGGACAATCATCATCAATGCCCATCCAAAGCGGAGCCACTGTTGACTCGTCAGAGCCTTCACGTCGTGGGGCATTTAGTTCATTTCGTGCTGCGCGCAGTTCAGCCAGCGACAAAGTAAGTATTAGCAAACAAAAAGTAAACCAAACCCTCAGTGGCAACCCTCTCTCTGTGCTCAAAGCACTTAAGGGTCACAATGGGGGCAGTATCAAAAAAGGGATTGGTAAATTGATGGCACGCTCTCTGACACCACAAGGTGTTGCCGAATGGGCTGCCACATTCTTATCAGCCGGTGTGGCCTCGCCCCTTGTGATTCGTCACTTCTTAAGCGGTTACTTTGGTACGGATACCGTTCTTAAGGACAGAAGCCTTCTTGGTAACGTGCGTCCTTTCCATAAAATTTATAATACCGCTGTTAATAAGATGCTTGGCATTAGCGGTGGTAACCTTCGCAACCAGTATGCGACAGTAAAGGATGCGTTAAAAACAGAAGCCAAAGCAAACGCTTCTGGTGGTGACGCTTAAGAAAATGCAAGCAACGTCCCTCATCAACACGCCTTCAAGCGCGGTCACTCATCCACTCAAGCAAGTCACAGCACCTCGTTTTAGTGGTGATAGCTCTTATCGATTTGATGCAAGCAAGCGTAATAGTGACTCTGGATATGCGTCAGATTCACCTTGGGGCAAACTGCTTTCGGGCGTGATTGCCGTGGGTGCAACCGTTGCTATTTTATTTCAACTGGCTCAACTACTTAGTTCATTTGCCAAAGGCTTTAAAGCTGAATTTGCAAAGCCGGTTAATCCCAACGATCATCTGCCCAGCAGTGATAATCTCTCAATGCGTAATTTTCGCGACGTGTTATTTGAAACACACCCTGATTTAATTGAGCAGGAAATGCTACCTATCAACACGTTCTATCAGTTTGCGAAAAGTACCGCACAGTTTCAACCTGATTATCTCGAATCAGAAGACGCCTTCTTGGAGAAGTACAATCAGGTGGCAAAAAACAGCAAGCAGCATTTACTAGTAAAAGAGACAGGCCATTACGCCCCGTATGAAGGTGTGATGCTAATGCTTGATACCCTTCAGCGTGATGAAGCAATATTCCTTAAAAACAAAACACTGCCTGAGTCCTAAGATACTAAACGATTAACAAATAAAAAAGACGCACTATTCAGTGCGTCTTTTTTATTTGTATTCTCAGTGTGCTCTAAAACGAGTTCTTTAAGTTATCCAGAACAATCGACACGTTCTCGTATCCTTCACGTTCTGTTTGAGCATAGCGCACAATAGGGCTTTTGCTTATCGAAGCCACCGTGGCAGGTATTGGTCGTTGGTCGGCCAGTTTCTTTAAGAAGCTTTTAACCGTGTTCACGGGGACAGCAAAGCCAATACCAATGTTGGTTCGATCAATAAATCGACCTTGGTTATACCCCAATGAAATTTTATTAGGGTTATAAATCGTGACGTTGATACCAATGATATAGCCCTGGGTATCCAACAGCGGGCCACCCGAGTTACCAGGATTAATGGCGGCATCGGTCTGTAAGTAATTACGTTCTTTATCAATACGGCTGATAATGCCACGCGTGAGTGTGCGTTCGAAACCGTAGGGGTTACCAATGGCCAATACTTTTTGACCGACTTTTACTTTGGTTGAATCCGCCAGTGGTAAATAATCCAGCTTGGTACCGCCCGTGTTTACTTTAATCAAGGCTAAGTCAGAACGATCACCGGTACGACCCACCACTTGACCTGTGGCCTTCTGGCCATCGGCTGTGGAGATATAAACCTTGGTGGCGTTACCAATAACGTGGCCGCTGGTTAAAATAATGCCGGATTCGTGAATCACAACACCCGAACCGCTTGAGGGGGTTCCGTTAATTAAAGCGTTAATGGTAACAACAGCCTTACTAGCACGCTCATAAACATTAATGCTCTCCACCTCATCACTATCATAGTGCGGGTTATAATAATCCATCGCGTTAGCTGGCAATGTTAAACCAATCAGCAAGGACACAAACAATAAAACAACAAGGGCATAACTTAAAGAACGAGAGAACATAATGAACAATTAACTCCTACACATATAGATATTTAAACATGGGGTAATATCGGGGAATGAGGTTTAAGAACGGTGAGAAAAAAGAGAGGCAAGTTTTTAAAGGATGGGGTCGATAACTTGTTCTATTCATAAAAAGACCAAACAGAATAAAAGTTGCTTAAATCACACGCAATTGTAAACAACCTGTAAACAAGCATCTCAAGCCACAGATGGCGTCAAAACCATGATGGAACGTACTTTTTCCACACCCACCCACCAGCAACCATGGTCTCAAAGCATCTGAATCTTGTTTTCAGTTTATTTTGCCCTTGTTTTAGGTATAATGCCTCTATCGTACGGATAAAGCTATTCGATCTCTGAGAGAGGGATCATAAACGCCTTTTTAGACCCCTTTTTACTTATATAAAAGTACTAAAAACACTTGTTGATACTTATTGGAAAGGAAAACGCCGAAGCAATGACGGTTTCTTCCCCGCAAGATGTTTCTAACTCATCGGGCACTCGCCAACGCAAGCCCGAGTGGATTAAGGTGCGCATTCCCAGTGGTAGTGAGTACCAAAAGCTAAAAGAAATTTCATCCACCCTCAAACTGGCCACCGTCTGCGAAGAAGCCAGATGCCCTAACATTGGTGAATGCTGGAGTGGTGGTACGGCAACCTTTATGGTGATGGGGGACACCTGCACACGAGGCTGTCGTTTTTGCGCCGTGAACACAGGCAATCCCAACGGATGGCTCGATCAAGAAGAACCCAAAAAACTCGCCGACACGGTACGTGGCTCTCATTGGGAATACATCGTCCTGACTTCGGTTGATCGTGATGACTTACCCGATGGTGGTGCCGGCCACTTTAAAGCCTGCATTGAAGCCGTGAAGGAAGCCAAACCCGGCATTATTAGCGAAGTTTTGATTCCTGATTTCCAAGGAAAGATTGACCCCCTTAAAACATTGCTTTCAGCCGAAGCTGAAGTTGTGGCTCAGAACATCGAAACCGTTGAGCGTCTCACGCACCCCGTGCGAGATCGTCGTGCTGGGTATCAACAAACACTAACACTACTAAAGCGCGTTAAAGAAATCTCGCCAGAAACGTACAC
Organism: uncultured Vampirovibrionales bacterium; assembly: GCA_964351765.1. GTDB lineage: Bacteria > Cyanobacteriota > Vampirovibrionia > Vampirovibrionales > Vampirovibrionaceae > CAYGPY01. The sequence continues at coordinate 1,159 of CAYGPY010000119.1, read as the reverse complement.
CAAGTCCTCTATTATGTTGGGATTGGGCGAAACCGATGACGAAGTACGCCAGTGCATGCAAGACTTGCGCAATTATGGCGTGGATATTCTGACCTTAGGGCAATATCTACAACCGTCAAAAAAACACTTGAATGTTGAGCGTTTTGTAACCCCTGCCGAATTTGATGCGTGGGAAGCACTCGCTTTAGAGATGGGCTTTTTATATTGCGCCAGTGGACCACTTGTTCGCAGCTCTTATAAGGCGGGCGAATACTTTTTAAAAAACCGTATTGAACAAGAACGCAACGAAAAAGAATTATCAGAAAAACGTTCATCAGAATTACCACCAAAAGTATCCACCAAACAAAAGGAGATCGCCGGATGACTGACACCATGCTCCGCGTGATGAAAGACGACGCCAAAACGGCTAAGTTGCCATCCAACCTTACTGAAGATGAAGTGCGCCAGATGTACGAGGGCATGATTGCCATTCGTGCTTATGACGAAAGGGCTCTCAAACTTCAACGTTCAGGTCGAATCGGTTTTGCTGTTACCAGTATTGGTGAAGAAGCAACCCAAGTGGGAACCGCTCACGCCCTTGAAGAACAAGACTGGATCTATCCGTCTTACCGTCAATACGGTGTGGCGATGTATCGTGGTGTGAGCCTTGATAAAATGGCCGCTCACTTATTTGGTAACGAAGACGATGCGGCAATGGGTCGCCAAATGCCAGCCCACTATACCTTTAGAGATAAAAACTTTGTCAGTATCAGTAGTGTTATTGGCACGCAAATCATTCAGGCCGTGGGCGCGGCAATGGCCATGAAATACAAAAAAGATAAAGGCGTGGCTGTATCTTACTTTGGTGATGGTGCCACCTCATCCAACGATTTTCATTCAGCCTTGAACTTTGCCGGTGTGTTTAAAGCACCTGTATTGTTGTTCTTGGTGAACAACCAATACGCGATTTCATTGCCGGTTGATAAACAGACCGCCGTGCAAGACCTCTACAAAAAAGGCGAAGGCTATGGCGTAAATAGCATCAAGGTTGATGGCAACGATGTGATTGCGGTGTATCAAGCGACTAAAGCTGCTAAAGAGCGCGCTGAACGTGGTGATGGGCCAACACTACTTGAGCTTCTTACGTACCGTGCCGGTTCGCACAGCTCAAGTGATGACC
>CAYGPY010000118.1:0-8503 GCA_964351765.1 uncultured Vampirovibrionales bacterium | reverse complement strand
GCAATGGGCTCGGTGCTCACCAATAAGTACGCCGAAGGACTTCCGGCAAAACGGTACTATGGTGGCTGTGAGTTTGTCGACACCGCCGAAACAATCGCCATTGAGCGCGTGAAAAAAATCTTTGGTTGTGACCATGCTAACGTGCAACCGCACAGTGGTGCCCAAGCAAACATGGCTGCTTTTTTCGCCGCTGATCTTAAACCGGGCGACACCATTTTAGGCATGGATTTATCCCACGGCGGTCACTTGTCTCACGGATCGCCAGTGAATTTTTCAGGTAAGTTTTACAACATTGTGAGCTATGGCGTCAACATTGAAACCGGCCGCATTGATTACGATGCCGTTGAGCAACTCGCCAAAGAACACAAGCCAAAACTTATTATTTGTGGTGCCAGTGCGTATTCTCGCATTATCGATTTTGAGCGTTTCCGTGCCATTGCCGACAGCGTAGGCGCTCTGGTTCTTGCCGATATCGCACACATTGCGGGGCTTGTTGCTTCAGGGCATCACCCAAGTCCGTTTCCACATTGCCAATTGGTCACTACAACCACACACAAAACATTGCGTGGCCCACGCGGTGGCCTCATTATGAGTAACGCTGACTTGGCCAAAGCCATCGACAAATCCGTCTTCCCTGGCTTACAAGGTGGCCCCTTGATGCACGTGATTGCCGCTAAAGGTGTCGCCTTTAAAGAAGCGATGTCACCTGAATTTAAAACGTATAGCGAACAAGTGATTGCAAACGCAAATGCCTTGGCTGATACCTTGGTTGCCAAAGGCGTTAATATTGTAAGTGGCGGTACCGATAATCACTTGATGATGCTCGACCTTCGCAGCTTAGACATTACCGGTAAAGTGGCGCAAAACCTACTTGAAGACATCGGCATCACGGCTAACAAAAACACCATTCCTGATGATCCTGAAAGTCCGTTTGTGACCAGTGGCTTACGCCTAGGTACACCGGCTCTTACCACACGGGGCTTCACACCGGAGTCTATGAAAGAAGTGGGCGCCATTATTGCTGAAGCGTTAAAAAATCCAGACAATGCGGCATCACTTAAACCACGGGTAAAAGCACTGGCGGATCAATTCCCACTCTACCCAGAACTCAACGCGTTGCGTTCATCACAAACAGCAACAGCGCAGGCTGTATAAGGCTTTATGGAAAGGCACACACAGCTTATGGATTGGCTTTCTGGCGACATCATAGCAAACGTTCTAACGATTCTTAAAGAGCAAACGTTGGTCTCGTTATGCATTCAGGGCTTTCTGATTTCAATGGTGTTGTCATTAGTACTGGTTCCCATTGTGCGTCAGCAAGCAATGGCCGGTGGTTTGTATGACAAACCCAACGAGCGTAAAATCCACACGGTACCCATTCCGCGCCTAGGTGGCTTGGCGATTTGGATCGCCTTTATGATGACCCTGTGGTTGGTCAGCATTATCAACGATGAGTTGGTGGTTCTGCGTGATGCGACCACAGGCATTTTAGCCGGCAGTAGTATTATTTTTATGCTGGGCTTGCTCGATGACTTGATTGGTTTGTCACCTTACTTAAAATTAATCGTGCAATTTATTGCAGCCTTGGTGGCCTATTATTTTGGCGTGGTGGTCATGTCCTTGGACTTACCCGAAAGTAAAATTCTACTGCTTAACTTTTTTAGTATCCCTGTTACCGTAATTTGGCTGGTGGGATTGAGTAATGCGATGAACTTTATTGACGGAATGGATGGGCTAGCCAGTGGCGTCACGATGATTAGTGCACTCACGTTGGTGATCATTTCGTTCTTTACGCTTCGCCCGACTGAGGCGTTGTTAGGCTCTATTTTAGTGGGCTCGATGCTTGGATTTTTAGCCTACAATTTCCATCCGGCCAAAATTTTTATGGGTGATAGTGGCAGTTTGTTCAGCGGATTTATGTTGGCAGCGCTAGCTGTGACCGGTGTGTTTAAAAGCAAGGTAGTGGTGATGTTGTTACCGCTCTTTATTTTAAGCGTGCCAATTCTAGACATTAGTTTTGCGATGTTGCGCCGACTGTTTAAAGGGAAAAACCCTTTCCTACCTGACGCCGAACACCTACATCACCAGCTCTTAAAACGGGGTTTATCGCAAGGCAAAGCCGTCACATTGCTCTACCTAATCTGCGCCCTAGGCGGCATCGTAGCCACCAGCTACATCAAATCCCCCGACATCTACCTAACCCTAATCGGAATCCTATTCGCCGTCGCCTTCATACTAATTGCCCTAAGAAGAAAGTTCTTTCCCGCAGACGGCGTTCTAACAGCTGACTCTGACAAAAAATAATTTTACCAATCCATTAATTTTTCTTTTTCGGTTCGATCGCGTCCTTTTAAAGCAACGGCACCGTGTTGGATTGCTTTTTTTAGATTCTTTTTCTTCATGTAGGCTTCAGCCAGTAGCGCGTTTGCGCCGGGGTTTTGGGGCTCGGTAGTGATGACTGATTCCCATAGGCCGATGGCTCTGGTTAGGTTGGACTCGCTTTCCATTACTAGTAAATAACCCAAATAATTTTTTGCCCATCCATCCTCAGGATGCTCTGCGATCAAACGCTCCAAGTAGACGGTGGCCTCTTGATAGTATTCTTGTGGGGTGGCCTCGGCATTTTCTGGCGGGATGTAACCCTCTTCAATGGCGTAGGCTTTTAAAAAATTGGCAAACCCCAACCGATACAACACATCGGGATTCTCTGGGTCTTGGGCGAGCATGGTTTTGTACTCGGCCATCTTTTCATCAAAGTAGGCAAAATCTTTCGGATGCTTTCGCACCAGCTTTTTGGCTTTCTTCAGTGCTTTAAACGCCCGCTCTGGATACGCCGTTTTACTGTAAGCCATTGCTAACAAAAAATACGCTTCCGGATCATTAGGGTATTTTTTCAGCTGTTCATATGCGGCATCCACATCATTAATGAGCGCCAAACTCTCGGCACTAATCGAAATCGATAACGGCTTGCGCGTGGCCTGAGGGATATCTTCTGCGTGGGTAAGCACCGGCACACTCGCCAACAAAATGGCCAGCGTTGAGGCCGAACACACTATTTTTTTTGAGATCATCAACACTATTTTTTCTCCGTTAATGTTTCGTTTAATTTCGTTCAATACAATTAAAGCTTAGTGACGAGGCTGAAGCACCCAATCGGCTTCCAAATACAACGCACCGTCCTCAACCCGCGCGGTTTTATAATACACACGGCTGTGGTGATGTTTAATACGAATCAAATGATTAGGGTCAATTACCTTGTGAAGCGAATGCTCCAAAAAATCTTCAATCCCACTGGTATCCGACACGTCAGGAATCGCGATGTGCACGTCATTCAGGCGGAGCTCTTTGTTTTCAATAATTGGCGCCACAGTACCCGACACATCCACGGCGTTCTCCTCTGGGGCATCCAGCAAATTAGCCCGTGAGGCCACGTAGATACGATTGCCCTTAAGTTCCACGTGTGTGTTGGCAAGTGTAATGGTTTCAGGTTCCTCAAACGGTGGTAAGGGCACACGTAACTGATTGAATATCTCCTGAGCCGACTCGCTCGCGAGATACTCATTTAAATCGTCCTCGTTAATCTGTGCCTTGATATTAAAGGTAACCGGCGCCATCAGTTTAATTTTTTTACGCTGTAAAAACAACGGCAAGCGCTTGTCCGAGGTAATGGATAACGATGCCAAGCGTGGGGCATTTTCCACCTCTAAATCGTTGCCCCTAAATGTGACACGCTTCACCCGACGCTTCAGCAGGTCGTAGGTGCTGTAAGTGGACAAATCGATATCCAAGTCGCCAGAAATCTCTTTCCGAAGTTGCTTTTCAGCTACCTTGGTTGCAATGACACGCCCCAGCAAGTTGATGCCCGTTACCGTTTGCACAAAGCGAAAGAGAGCCGGTGAAGGCTTAAGCATCTGAGCTTGTTTCTGTTGAGTAGGCTCTGCCGAGATAGGATTGCCTGACATCCATCCTAACGCTAGTGTGCTCAGGACAATCGCCAAGGCAAGCGACGTGCTGCGCTGAAAAGAACCTGAAAACCCATAAGGGACTGAAGATAGAGACATAAGAATAGGACACCTTATTATTATATCAATCACGACTTAGCCTCGTGCTAAGGGCATTATAACCTGTTGACGGCAGGCATAGGCAAGTGTTCCAGCAAGGAGGACGACCCAAGGAAAGCCCATCTGTGAAACGCCCCACTATTGTAGCGAAAACAGAGACAAACCCCGCTAAAACACAGTAATAAAAAGCACCCTAGCCTCTATGACCAAGCGCCTTGACATGCCCCCCTCTTTACGGGTTAATAGCTCTACTGTGGCTGGCCCCTTAGCTCAGTTGGTAGAGCAGAGGACTGAAAATCCTTGTGTCCCCAGTTCAAATCTGGGAGGGGCCACCACCGTGTTTTTCAGAGAGTAAGGGGTTTGATTAAGTGCGGCTCAGAGCTAAACCCAATGATAAATGTGCTTGTGGAAGTGGCAAAAAATACAAAAAATGTTGTAGCAAACATAATTCAACTTCCTTAAAAGACCCTATTCTATTAAAAATAATTCAAACAATACACGAAAAAACTCAAAAACCTTACCTTAAAACCTGCATGCACCCAGACAAAGTCAAATGTAGTGAGCAAATTATTAAAGCCCACTCGATTCACAAAGCAGGTATACTAGCCCGAATCTCTAAGGAGGGCAAAGTAATGATGATTGGGGTAGAGAATCAGAGAATTACTGAGGAAGAATTCCCTATCGGTCTATCCGAAGAAGGGAATAAAAAGGCAACTACCTTCAGAAATTTTTGTCAATTTCATGATAAAACACTATTTCAAGACATAGAAGATAAAAAATACGAAGGGATTCAAAAGCAAAATTTTCTTTATGCTTTTAGAGTATTTGCAATGCAAGCATACAAAAAACAATTAGCTTTTGGAATATACTCAAAATTACTGCAAGAATACCATCGGCACCCACCTGCTTTTACCTATCTTACGAGTTCACTCTATGGAATGAAAATAGCTCTTGATGAACTTCAATATGAAGGAGCTATTTTTGAGGATGCAATCATAAATTCTAATTATGACTACCTAGAAACAACTACCTTACTATTGACTTATGAAGTCAAGTTTGCCGTAAGCACATTTTTGGAGCTTAATTGTGACCTTAGAGGTAATAAGTTAAACGATCTTGCTAACGAAAAAGAAAGAAGTAGGAAGATCTTTTTCAATGTTTTTCCACAGGATGGTAAAACCCATATAATATTAAGTTGGCTTCAGGAAGATAAACAGTTTTTCTCCGACTTAAAAACACAAGTGCTAGAACTAGATCAACAGCAACTAATTAATTTTCTAAACAATGTTATTCCCTGCCACACTGAGCATTTTGTTCTAAATCCTGACTTATGGCACTCTCACACTACTGAAGAAAAAACATGCTTTTTAGATGTATTTACAAGTACTATTGCAATGGAGTCCGTTAATATAAATTTTCTTGCTGATACCTCCTATAATCTTTGCAAGAAATTTTAAACTCAATATCAATAAAATATTTACTATCCTGTATCTAATGAAAATTTTTCGTAGCAAACAGCACTTACCCTGCTCCCAAAATCCTCAGATCACGACATTATATAAATGTATCGTGACTTGAGGATTTTTTCGTATGTCATCTCAACTGGATAAGCCATCTCAGCTTTCAGCTCTGAATGATGCATGCCGTAAAGGTGTGCCTCATCAGAACTGCTTTATTACTTCGAATGCCCTTCAACTTTCGAGGGGCATTCAATACCTGTTTATTCTAGGATGTGTAAATTCTGTGTAATCTTGCAGGGATTAATAGAAAATCAATTAGATTCTTGTGACATTTGTTTCCAAATTGGTCCGGCTGCTTTCGAGTCACCGCGAATATACTCAATCGCTGCTTTTACTTCCAGGTGCACTTCATACTCAGAATCATTCAATGCTTTTTCTAAAAACGGCAGAGAACTGGCCGTACCCAATTCTGCCAAATACCTTGCAGCACGCCAACGCACTAATTTATTTTTATCACTCAGTACTTTACACACAGAAACCTCCGCGGAAGGATCGCCAATATCGGATAAGCTATCCCCTGCCGTTCGACGAACACCAACGTGTGTATCCTCTAATGCTTGGCATAAATAAGGCACTGCTTTAGAGCTTTCGAGTGTCCCCAATTTTGCCGCAACCCATCGACGAAGTTGAGGCTGTTGATCATTTAGTAATATAGCCGCCAATTGGGGGATAGACGCTTCAGTCAAATCGATTTGTTCCAAAGCACGTAAACGATCATGCCAGTTCTCACTGTTAATATCTGCATCTGTTTTTTGTTTTAAATCAGCTTGTGAAGGAGTCGATGATTCATTACCAAGTAAAACTTGCTTTGTTTTTTCAAGTGCTGATGCATTTTGAACACCCTCAATTTCATCCACCACATCTTGGGCAACAACGTCTAACTCACCGTACCGAACACCCCAATTTATCCATTCACGTTCCTGAATAAAGGCGGCTCCAAAATGCACTTGTAGTTCACGCGCCGTATTGGTGAATCGTTCAGACAAAGCCAATCGTTTTTCTACCACACCATCATTCACCTTTACTTGCATCGGAATGCCTCTAAACGTTTGCACTAAAACTTGAATTTCCCCCAATGCGGCCTCTCGTTTTGGCCCGACAGCATCAACGGATTTTGTGGCATTATTACTACCACTCAAAAGAGATTCCGCCGCACTTAAAATAACTCGCCAATCTCCTCGCGGGTCTCGGTTAAGTGTAATAAAATGGCTCGCAATAAAGATACTTTGAACCCTCTCAATCTGAAGTAAAGGCTGGAGTTCCTTAGGGCAATCATTCACATTTTCGAAACTAAATGTTCCTGTATTAAAATGCTGATCAGTATTTAACTTCATACTATTCGGGTTTGGTGTGGTTTCAACTGAGATAATTTGCATCATTATGTTCCACAAAAAGTTTGAGTAACACGTTCGTTCTCTTCAGGAGGCATCATAAAACCTTTAGCCGTTTCATTTTCTGTATACGGTGTTTCCAAAATAGTTAACAGCGCGTCCATTAATGTAAAATCATTGTTATCAACCGCAGCTCTAATCACACGTTCAACCTCGTGATTTCTAGGAATAAAAACAGGGTTGTTCTCACGCATTAATTGAACACTCTCTTCTTGAGAAATAGCTTGTACCTTTAATCGATTTTTCCAGTCAGTCAACCACGCCTCAACAGAATCAGAGGTTCCAAGCAATTGATGAAACGCCTGAAAATCACCGTTTCTTAGCCCAGTCGTTAGGTAGTGAAACGTTAAGGTAAAATCAGATCTGTTTTGGTGCATTAAGTTTAATAGTTCATTAATTAGTTTTTCATTAGATTCGTTTTCATTTACTCTTACTTCAAGCCCAATTTTTTGCCCCATTTTAGTCATCCAGTGTTGCTTAAATAGTGCTTGAAATTTCAACAAAACAGTTTGCGCCTTTTCAATGGCCAGTTCAATATTTTCATCAATGAGTGGTAAAAGTGACTCTGCTAAACGTGTTAAGTTCCACAAGGCAATTCTTTCTTGATTTTGATAGGCATACCGTCCTTGACGATCAATAGAGCTAAACACTTTATCCGGTTCATACTCATCCATAAAAGCACACGGGCCATAATCAATGGTTTCACCAGACAGTGTCATGTTGTCAGTATTCATAACCCCATGGATAAACCCAATGCTCATCCAATGCGCAATCAATAAAGCTTGTTTTTTCAATACTTCTTCTAACAAGGCGAGATAAGGGTTTTCATTATTCTCACTATCAGAATAATGACGCTGAATCGTATAATTGGCTAAGCTCTTTATGGCTTCAACATCACCACGAGAAGAAAAATATTCAAATGTACCAATACGTATATGACTAGAAGCAACCCTGATTAACACGGCACCCGGTTCTGCTGTACCACGGTATACAGATTCTCCGGTTAACGCTGCCCCAAGACATCGTGTGGTGGGGCAACCCAATGCATACATCGCCTCACTAACGATATACTCTCTAATTACAGGTCCCAAAGGTGCTCTACCATCACCGCCTCTAGAGTATGTGGTTGGTCCAGAACCTTTCCATTGGAGATCAAACCTCTGATCATCTTCATCACGTACTTCGCCCATTAAAATCGCACGACCATCACCAAGTTGATGCACAAAATGTCCGAATTGATGGCCGGCATAAGCAAGAGCTATCGGTTGTGCCGATTCAGGAATTAAGTTTCCCGTAATATAACCAGCACTCTTTTCTAATAAGCTGCTATCAATACCCAACTGCTTGCACAAAGAGTGATTGACTCTAATTGTTTTCGGATTATTGACTGGCGTTGGGTTGACTGCATTATAAAAAGTTTCTGGTAATTTGGAATAAGAGTTGTCAAATAACACCTCTGCAAAAGGGCATAATTTTTTTTCAGCTATTAATTCAGATTGATTCATTATTAAGGCATTTCATTGGATAGTGA
>CAYGPY010000117.1:0-8552 GCA_964351765.1 uncultured Vampirovibrionales bacterium | reverse complement strand
CATAATACACCTTGCCTTGATATTGGTTCTGGCAATCTTCTTCAACAAAGCGTTGCGTTAGCGCCGCGCCACCCAAAATAACAGGCTTTGCAATACCCATCTCGTGCATTACGGTTAGGTTTTCTTTCATAATGGCTGTTGATTTTACCAGTAATCCACTCATCCCAATCGCATCGGCATCGGTTTCTTTTAGCTTGGCTAAGATTTGCTCTAACGATTGCTTAATCCCGATGTTATAAACCTTGTAGCCGTTGTTGGTTAAAATAATATCCACAAGATTTTTACCAATATCGTGTACATCGCCCTTTACGGTGGCCAACACCACGCTGCCTTTGCTTGTGCTGCTCTCTGATTTTTCCATATGAGGCTCAAGGTGGGCCACGGCTGCCTTCATGGTTTCAGCCGATTGCAGTACAAACGGCAATTGCATTTCACCCGCACCAAACAACTCACCAACCGTCTTCATACCAGCCAGCAACAAGGTATTAATAATCTCTAACGCTGGATACGTTTTTAATGCCTCATCCAAATCTTTCGTAAGATCTGTTTTTTCACCGTTAATAATACGGTATTGTAAACGTTCTTCAACCGTTTCAGGCATGGCTTTTTCTTTACGCTCAGCGGCTGAGGCCGAGTGCGTTTCATAGTAGCCCATCAATTCGTGCAATGGATCGCTGATGCATTCTTCGCCATCGAATTTGCGTTCATCAAAAATCAAGCGACGGCACAATTCACGTTCTTCATCACTAATTTGGTGTAGTGGCAAAATATGCGCCGAGTTAATAATGGCCATATTTAAACCCGCATCAATGGCGTAATGTAAAAACACGCTGTTTAAAACGTGGCGCGCAGCAGGGTTCAAACCAAAACTAATATTACTAATACCCAACACAAAACTAACGTCAGGCAACGATTTTTTAATCTGACGAATGGCGTTAATGGTTTCAACACCGGCTTTTCTAAATTCTTCATCACCACTGCCCAAGGTAAAGGTAAGTGGATCAAAGATGAGCTCGGCACCATTGATACCGTATTTATTGACGGTTAAATCGTAAATTCGCTTAGCAATGGCCTCTTTATGATCAGCGGTTTTCGCCATACCTTCTTCATCAATAGTGAGTGCCACAACACCCGCGCCAAATTCATTACACAGTGGAAGTACCGTTTCTAAACGTTCTTCGCCATCTTCTAAGTTAATGGAATTCACAATGGCTTTACCCGCAATAAGTTTCAATGCGGTTTCAATAACAGGGGCTTCGGTCGAATCAATCACCAATGGTACATCAAGCTGTTGATTAAATCGGGTGATGGTTTCGGTCATGTCTTTCACTTCATCACGACCTACATAGGCCGTACACACGTCCAATAAGTGGGCGCCTTTTTGAATTTGATCTTTACCAATACTCACCAATTCATCGTAGTTATCATCCGATAATAAATCTCTGAATTTTTTACTGCCGTTAGAATTGGTTCGTTCGCCAATCAACACTGGCGGTGGTGTTAGCACGTAAGGCACACTGGTGTATAAGCTTGAAGCCGACAACTCGTATTCTGGTGTTCGTTTGCCAGGCGTCATACGGCCAACCACATCATTAATGCGCTTGATGTGTTCTGGGGTGGTGCCACAGCAACCACCAATCACATTGACACCCAAGTCACCCACAAAGTGGCTTAAGTGGTCGGCCAATTGATCTGGGGTGAGGTGGTAGTGCGCTTGGCCACCCACGTTTTCAGGAATACCCGCGTTGGGCAAACATGAAATATAGAACGGACTATGCTGAGACAGGTAGCGCACGTGGTTCACCATCTCTTGGGGACCCGTGGCACAGTTCATACCCAACACATCAATATCATAAGGCTGCATCGCCGTCACAACCGTAGCGATATCCATACCCACGAGCATCGTACCCATTTGCTCGATGGTCACTTGCACCATCAAGGGGACACGATGACCCACTTTTTTACGCACCAAGTTAGCAGCAGAAATGGCGGCTTTGGTTTGCAATAAATCCTGACACGTTTCAATCAGCAGCACATCGGCGCCACCATCAACCAAGCCCTGCATTTGCACTTCAAATGAGGTTCTCAAGGCATCATAAGAAATATGCCCTAGCGTTGGTAGTTTTGTGGTTGGGCCCACTGAACCCGCTACAAAACGAGGTTTGTCAGTATAATCACCCGCAACGCCTTTTGCAATTTCAGCCGACAAGCGACTCAATTCATAGGCCTGATCTTGCAAGTCATACTCAGCCAGTACAATATCGGCCGAACCAAAACTATCCGTCTCAACCACATCGGCACCGGCATCAAAATAAGAGGCATGCACTTCTTTAATCACGTCAGGGCGAGATTTTACCAGATACTCGTTACAGCCATCATTGCCGTGAAAATCATCCTCAGTTAGTGGGTAGTTTTGAATGGAGGTTCCCATTGCGCCATCAAACAGCAGCACTTTTTCCTGAGTTTGTTTAAAAAAGTCGGTATAATTTCCGTTGGAAGTCGTCACGAGCAAGAGGCCTCTTTTTATTGTCGATACTATAGTAAATGTCTACGAGTCGAATGTATTATACAAAGACTAGAATAGTGCCCCATTTTAACCTTTATAGTGGCTAGATACAACCGGAAACACGCCTTTTGGCTGGCAGTGTTTATGCTATGCTTCGATTTAAGACCGTACTCACCCAACCCCCTTCTATCAAGGAGTCTCAAGCGATGTCACAGAAATCGAAGCTTATCTGGATGTTTCTGCCTTTAGTACTGTTTTTTATTGGATTAGGGATCTTTGTGAATGACGTAACCCATGCCAAAATTCAGCGTGATGACTGTACTATCCTTGCTCTTGGCAAAGAGGCCGCCCAACTCGATACCGAGAAAAAACCGCTCTATACCAATAGTGGCAACCCGCTTCACACCATAGCACTTCATTGTGCTGATCTAGGTGATGTGAAACTCAATGACTTTGATGCCTTTGTCGTACCTTTATCCAAGGGAGATAAAGTGCTTTTATCCAAGAAAGAATTTGCGTATTTACCGCATCGCTGGCAACTCGAAATTGAAACAAAAACAGCGACCCCATAAACGGAATCGCTGTTTTTGAATTCTATTATTTTTCACTAAGTCGTAACGATCTAATTACTTGAGACGGGCTTAGGATCACTCAGGTGGATTGCCATCTTGGACATAATCATATCCTCGGCCTCGGAGACTTTCTTACTCCACACACCAACAGCAATCGCATCAGCCCAATCTTGGCCTGACACTTGAAGCATCACGTCTTTATCCACTTTACCATTTAATGGCGTGGTTTTAAGTCGCTCTTCAATCTGACGTGCCTGCTCCTTGATGTTCACAAACATCTTAAAGGTTAGTTCTTTAGGCATGTCTTTGTTCACAGACTTAAACAAAGGCGCGCTTGCCAAAGAGCCTTGCTTGCCATTCTTAACCGCCATCAACGAATCCAACTCTTCAGAACCCGCTAAGAATACCGTGTTTTTTGTTGCGGCCATACTAACAGAGGTTTGTTGCATCGGTACAGCAAAGTTATGCACCGTCACGTCTTTCACGGTGCTTTCGGTTTTTTCAACAGGCAGCATACCACTGCCTAAAATTTCAATAAGACTCTCAAACGTTTTATTTTTTTGCTCGTTGTTACTTAGTAATATCATCGGTGGTTTTTGACCTTCGGTAATAGCAAAGGTCAGCTGACCGCCAAAGAAGGCCACAAGATCATCACGCAAATCAAGATTCATAATCTTGGTGACACCTTGAAGTCCGTCAAGCTTTTTACGCTCGGCCGGTGGCAACACGTGGTTCACCACAAAATCATAAAGATGATCAATCCCACTCAATGACATCGCCATGGTTGTTTTTTCTGGCAACAATGAAGCTTGATCCATGGTCTCCGATGAGGCGTAAATCAATCGCAATGCACCACGAAGTGGTTGGTTATTAAGGTTTTCCATAATCACAGGAGTAAATGAATCCACATTCACCAACGTGTCTGATGCAATATGAATGGCACCTACTGAAACAGGAATCACATCCACAAATTGGTCAATGTGTGCCATCGTCTTAGCATCGGGCTGGCCCTTACCACGAGCACTTTTTACCTGACCCAATACGGCTGCATTATTAAAGATAAAGAAACCGTCTTTGCTTTTAGGAAGAATGCCCAAATATTTTTCATTCACAGGTGTGTCCAAAAATGAAGGCTGATCCTTTTGAGAAATATGACCAATCACAGCAATCATCGCATCGGCCGAGTTGGTAATCAGCAAGGATTCTTCTTGAATGGCATAAGCGGCTTGGCTTTCATCATCAATCATATAGTTCACATTATTAAGTGTGACTTGCTGAAACGAGTCCGCATCCAAATCAAATTCTGACATCAATGATTCTAAGTCACGAGACGCATTCTCTTTATTTAATGGCAACACCACCAAGGATTCACCCGTTTTACGTGTGAGAGTGGCTTCTTCTGATGGCATCCAAACCCCAATACTAATAGCGGGTTTAAAAATAGTAGCGTATTTGTCCTGAATGGCTTTTTGAAGACGAGTCTCACCCACCTTCTTCTCGGCTTCTTTTTCTTCCACGCTTTTAAGTGACTTTAGTGTACCCGTGTTTTGTTGCGAATCGGCGAGTGCCACCATACGTTTAATAAAGCGCTCGTTGGTTTCAACTTGGGCATAAAACGTGGTTTCTTCAGGATAGAACGTATCAAGAGCCAACGAAGTTGGCTTTTTCTGCAACAGCATATAGCCCGCCACACCCACAAAGGCAATAATGGCAACACCCAACACAAGTTTCCATATCATGTGAGTTGGGTTAGCTTGCTCACTAGTTTGTTTCTTCTCGTCAGCAGTCATCAGATTCGTATCCTTATCTCATATCAATCCTAAATACATCACTAAAATAGACGGTTGCCCTCTATTTTAAAAAATCGTTTTAAACCATCCACTCTCTAAACACGTCGAATTCCAAAAAATCGAACGCAAGCACAACACCTAGCCACGACGCATATAAAGGTAATCACGAATAAACTCTTCTTCAAGCGTGGGCAAGCGATCCCAAAAAATAGCTTCCAGCTCCTCTTGAGGAATGTCTTTCAGCAAGTCAATCACCAAGGTTTTAATATCCAACGTGTGTTGAATATCTTGACCATCTAATAGTTTTTCGAGTTCATCTTTAGTCATAATTAAGAAGCCATCATAACATTTTAGCTTGTGTAACCATTGTGCTTGAATATCTGAAAAATCATCGTTTCAGGTTCAAATCATCGTTACTATTGTATCATCAACCCCCGTCTAGGGTCATGTGCCACCTTAAACAGAGTATTGCAATACGCTTATACCAAACCCGATAAGCCCAAGCCCATTAAAGCAAAGTCATACCGCATTGGGTCGTCAGGGTTACAGTGTCTCAACTTGGCTGTAATCTCCTCAATAATGTCCCAAGAGGCCGTGTTTCTTTTTGTGAGCTTTAGAATCTGACTCATTTTACTCACGTGCGTGTCATAGGGAATCAACAATTCTGAGGGTTTCAAGGCTGTTTTCCATAACCCCAAATCTACTTTCTCTTCACCATACAGGGTGTCATCACGCACCACCCAGCGTAAAAACATATGCAGGCGCTTGCACGGGCCACCGCGATCAGGATGGGCAAACATAAACTTGGTGCCATACGTATTTGGCATCAAGGGCAATGATGTTGATGTGTTTACTCGCCGTGGTTTCTCTAAACCCAGTAACACATCTAAAAAATTGGCCATACGATTTTTGAGTGTTGCATCAGGGGCATCAGCTTGGGTTGCAGTACTAAACAACGTCTCAAGGTTCTCATACCCAGTATAAGCGTGCTTTAACACCTGCATCAGATGGGCCATATCATGGGGTTTATAAAAGCGATAGATAAACCCATCAAAGGCTTTATGGTCTTTTTTAGGGTTGTAGTTCATCACAAAGTTGTAGGGATCATTCTCCATCCGTTCAAACACCGTGTTCACGGTTTTGATAATCAAGTCCCGCCGCCCATAGCTCAACAACGTGGTGATAAACGCCACCATTTCGACTTCTTGAAGAGAACACCCCTTCTCAATAAACCGATGCGGAATCGAAATAGGATCGTCGGGAATAAACGCCGGTGTTTTATACTCGCGCACCAACGCATCCAAAAAAGACGCCAGTTGTTTACGAGGCAACCGCCTTACATTCAGCGTACCCGATTCAATCAGCTCTGACAGCGATGACGATGCCTCATCAAATTTGGTTGTGTCTAGGGCTGGCATTCAAGAAGCGACTTTAACGCACTTAAACCAAAGCGGGTTCGGCGTTTAGCATGTTTTGACCGCGTTGGCCTTGGGCGTCCATATCTAGCCACGCTAGGGTTGTGCGGCCAATATCAGCGAAGCTGTCGCGAATGCCTAGGTTACGGCCTTCAAGAGCCTTGCTGTACATAATAATCGGCACGTACTCACGGGTGTGATCACTGCCTGGTGCCGTTGGATCGCAACCGTGGTCAGCTGAAATCATCAATAAATCATTCTCAGTGAAGTCTTCTAACATCTCACCAAGAGCCACATCAATGTTCTCTAGTGCGCGGGCATAGCCATTCACATCACGACGATGACCGTAAATACTATCGGTATCCACGAGGTTTACAAAGACAAATTGTTTATCCGCATGCTTATAATCAGCAATGGCCTTATCTTCAAGCTTATATTGATCCCAGTCTGTATTACCTTTAAGCAGGTCTTTGACAAAGGCCAAGCCGTCATCATTGTTACCGGTATGGTTACTGTGGGTCACATCTTGAAAGTTGAAAATATCTTCAATTTTGCCCACGCCCATCACAACACCACCTTGCTCTTTAACACGCGTCAGCGTGGTTGGCTCTGGCGGTGTCAGCGCGTAGTCCTTGCGCTTGTGGCTGTCGCGCTTAAAGGTTTCAGGGGAGTCACCAACAAACGGACGGGCTATCACACGAGACACCTGATGCTCACCAGCCAACAAGTCACGGGCCACATCGCACCAACGATATAAATCGTCAAGGGTAACCTTGCTTTCAGGGCCAATGTGCGATGCAATCTGAAAGACGCTATCGGCACTGGTATAAACAATCGGAAAGCCCGTTTTCAGGTGCTCTTCGCCAAGCTCTTTTAAGATTTCGGTCCCACTAGCAGGTTTGTTGCCTAGAAAGCCTTCAATCTTACAGCGAGACATAAACTCATCCATCACGTCGGCCGGAAAGCCTTCTGGATAGGTCGGAAACGGCACATCTAAATACACACCTGCCATCTCCCAATGCCCTGTGGTGGTGTCTTTACCTCGGGAGTATTCATTCATTTTGCCATAAGACGCCAATGGCGGCTCCTGATGACGCAGGTTTTTAACTGGAACAATATTACCCAATCCCAGTCTTTCAAGAGTAGGGAGTTTTAACGAATCGGCTTCACGATCAATCCCCGCAAAAGTATTAAACTCAACGCTATCGCCATAATCAGGCGCATCAGGTAATCCCCCAACGCCAAAGGCATCAATTACTAGAACAAACACACGTTTTGCGTTTTTTACAGATAAAGCCGTCATCGATTAAATCTCCAAAATTTTGATCTTCTTCCTTTACAGCATACAATAAGACAAGCAAGGTTTAAATCCCCCCTAGAACAGGGAGTCAAAGAAAGCCAAGGAATCACACCCCAATGAAAACCGCATTACGCACGTCCCGCCGTATTTTAGCCTCATTTATGCTAGCCGGAATCCTTTCACTGACAGCCGCACCGGCAGCTCAGGCCTTTGTAAAAGTAGATTCAATGCACCGCGTATATTTGGCCATTAAATATGGCCTAAAGCACCAAGACTATGGGATTATAGACCTACTTGGTCCCAACTGGATTGAAGGCCCTGAAGGCACGCTTTTAAACGTGTATTCGCCCTTTATGCTGATTGCTCAACAAGCCTCACAGAAAGGCTTTCCGAGTGATACGTCTAACGAAAACGTCAAAAAAGTACGCCAAACCATGCAGCGCCTCACCGCAAGGCTTTTAGACACCAAAGAAATTCAGGAAATTAAGTTCTCAGTGTCCGTACTGGGATCAACCGAAAACTTCGCAAGCTCAGTAGTGGCAAGGATTGAGGGCTTTGGACGAGGCCGCGAAATCAAGGTGGATCCGGTACGTAAATTCCTTGATAAAAAAACCGATCTGGTTGGTAGTGGCCGCTATGAAGCCATTAACACCTACTATTTTCGCTTTGAAGACCTTGAGTATATGGAAGAATTATCACTTATTCTAGACACTCCTGACGGTGAAATTCGTATCCCGATGAACGGCAAAAAGTTGTATTAATCGCCAAAAAAGCATCAAAAAACGGCCAAAAAGTACTAAAAAACACGCAAAAATGGTCAAAAAACGACCAAAAACAGCACTAAAATGACCTAAAAACAGCCTAAAAAACATTCAAACAAAAAAGAGACGACGCAAATGCATCGTCTCTTTTTTTATACTTCTTAGCTAAAATTAGCACAAGAAGTTGCTAAGTTTAATAACTCAATTC
>CAYGPY010000116.1:0-8588 GCA_964351765.1 uncultured Vampirovibrionales bacterium | reverse complement strand
GTGTTAAACGAACAAGACCGCACAGTGGCGAGTGCCACAGCCAAAGCCAAAGGCTTGTCTATGATGGCTGTTGCTTACCCCGACCAGTACAATTACTTTAGCGACGAACCCTTTGTTCAAGCACTCACGACGATGATTCCAAACACCTCAAAAGCATTACAGACCCCCCGCGAAAAAACCGCCTGCCAAAACTAAATTAAAAACATATGGCAAGCACATTAATCACAAACAAATCATTCAACGAAACCAAGTTTAAATAAACCCTAAATGGAGCTCGAAAAGAAATGAAAACATACTCTGCAAAGCCACTTGAAGTGGACCGCAAATGGTGGCTGATTGACGCCGAAGGCCAAACACTGGGTCGTCTTGCCAGTAATGTTGCCACACTACTTCGTGGGAAACACAAACCTGAATTTACCCCACACGTGGACACCGGTGATTTTGTTGTTGTGATTAACGCCGACAAAATTCACACCACGGGTAAGAAATTAGACCAGAAAAAATACTACCGTCACTCTGGATACCAAGGTGGTTTAACCGTCACCACTCTGAAAGAGATGCTGGATAAAAAACCAACCGATGTGATTGAAAAAGCTGTAAAAGGTATGTTGCCTAAAAACACATTGGGTCGCCAACAAGGCATGAAGTTAAAAGTGTACACCGGTAGCGAGCATCCACACGAAGCTCAAAAACCAGAAGCGTACAAAACATTAGGATTAGGACTAGCGGAGGTTGCTAAATAATGGCTGCATCATATCCAATTATCGGTACACGTGGTACCGGACGTCGTAAAGAAGCAATTGCCCGTGTACGTTTGTTACCTGGCAACGGCACTGTATTGGTAAACGGCAGAGAAGCCAAAGAGTACTTTGGTGGCCGTCAGGCGCTTCTCGTTCCTGTTATGCAGCCCTTGGTTGCTGGTGGCGTTGAGAAGACCTACAACGTGCTTTGCAACACCAATGGTGGTGGCTTATCAGGTCAAGCTGATGCTATCAAATTGGGCATCGCTCGTGCGCTAGCGTCAATGAACGATGACTTAAACGGTGTTATGCGTAAAGAAGGCTTTATGACTCGTAACTCACTGGTTAAGGAACGTAAGAAATACGGCCGCAAACGTGCTCGTAAGCGCTTCCAGTTCAGTAAGCGTTAATTCATTACGGATTTATTTACGTATCCGATTCATATTTACTATTAAAAGAACCTCCAGCAAATTGTTGGGGGTTCTTTTTTATTTTTTCAAACTATATTATTTAATCGTGTTTCGATACTAACGGTTTAGAGGAACAATATCAGCGTTAGCGACTCTCTCACGAGATTCCATTGTTGCCACAATATCGGCAGGCTTAGCATTCTGAAAGGCTTTTTTCATTAAGCGCTTTGTTTTTGGTCCAGCATACAAAAAGTGCTTCACTGCCGACATAGCCCAAGCTAAAGGTGCTGTAAATAAGACTTGTGATGCGCTTTCCACAAATTCTGATTTCTTATTTATCTGATAGTGTTTATTTCTCAACGCAGTACCATCGTCGCCAAACTCATCATCAATAGCAACAAACAAATCATTTTTATCGGCATAACTAATACTATAAGCATAGCCACCTTCATCCCGCTTTTTTACGTTACGAGAGGTACTGATATTGTAGTCTTTATCAATATAAAAGTATTTACGCAAAGCTTCTTCTTTATAGGGCTCTTCTAACGGTTTCCCATCATCCCCGCGCACATTTTCAATTCGGTAAATACCTGAAAACTGAATCATCTCTGCTCCCTCCAAAATTAACTATTAGCCTCTACCAGTTTCTGGGCCATTTGAATGCCTTTTTGAAAATACTCATGAATAAACGAGCTATCCGTTCGAACTAGGTCTCTTGCAATCTCCCAGCTAGAGCGGCCTTGAAGCTCATTATGTTGAGATAACACCTTTATTTTTTCTTCACCCGTCTCTTTATCCATATAGTGAATGGTCACCGTATCGTAAGAACGACCATCCAAACGCTGGCGACCATAAGTAATTAGTGGAACAACATCCTCATTAATACTAGCAATTCGTTGCGCATAAGTACGTTTAATTAAGCCAACCTTGTTCTTGAGATAATCTCGATCTTCGTCGAGTACATCACGAGTGGTTAGTAACTCAAAATCAGAACTGAATTTAGGAGCGATTGCTCGCATGGTGGGGTAACCCCTTTAGGCAAAAGCCTAGTTTGTAACCGATATATAGATATCATTTTGAACGTGGTTTATTGTGGTTTTCAATGTCTTTTTTTACGGACTTTAGTATCAATAAGCCCATAGTTAAGTAAACCTCGTAAATACCAAAATTGCCAGTAATTCCTGAATTTCAGCAGTGATGTTAAGTGTTTCTTTACATTAATCAACCTCTACCCCCAAAAGGTCAGAAAAGAACTTAAATCCATTGATAAACTACCCCAGTTTTTCAATCCCTTTTTTAATCATCGACATCAAATCCGCCTCAAGCTGATTTGAGATATTTGTCACCAATTGTGCTTTTTGCTCTTTACCCGATTTATAGGTTTCTAACAAATCCGAAATCACAACCGGTTCACCCGCACTAATTAATGCTGTACGTGGGTGTCGTGTTTTAACACCACCAAACACCTCTTTTTCAAGTCGGCGTAACAGCTCCAAAATACGATCGTCCGTGCGTTCATAACTGCCTTCAAGCACAAAGCCCTCTTTAAAGGTTAAAAAGGTCACCAAGCGACCCAACTCTTCGTAAAACTCCTGAAAAACACGCTCTAAATTATCATGAATACGGTGCTGATACGCAGACATCGCATCATTATCATCATCACTATAAGTATGTAATATCAAGTCCACCTTGTTCCGTACCGAACGAATCCGAGACAGATAAGACTCGTCCGCACTGGGTTTAATTTCTAAAAACTGCTCCATCTTAACTAGCATTTTATCTTTAACCCAGAGAATACGCTGCTCTAAAGAGACGCTATCATCCGAAGGCAATGTTAAATACTGCTCCTGAATCCCGATGACCTCTTGACCAATACGGTGCAAGCGGGCATAGATAGCTTCAAACGAGAAAACCTCATCATCGGAGTAATCAATACTCAACGCCTCCTCCAAATTCTTTACAGCACCTTTAATCGTGGTTTCAGTACCTTCGTGGCAATGATATGAAATAGCAATAGGCACCACACGAAATGGGGGTGGGGAGGTCAACGACGGGTTTTTTTTGAGGGTTTCCTCACAAGACTTAAAGGCCAAGTGCAACACGCCAGTCTCAAACGACAATAAGGTTTCATTGCCATGAGAGACTTCACCTTCGATAAAAATAACTAAAGGCGCAATGTTGTTGGCTAAAATTTTTCGCGTCATCGAAAAGGACTCGCGATCGACTTTTCCTCGAATCAAGGAGTAAGCACCACACCGCTGAAGCACCCACCCTTGAAAGCTTTTCATGCAATCAAAAATTTCTCTAGCTGCCACGTACCGAAACGGCGTTTTAAGGTGTTTTGATAAGGCAAAGGCGACATAAGGATCTTCGAGCGTAGGGTGGTTCGGTACCAACATCAAACGATCGTCAAGGTAGGGGCGCAAGCGTTCCACACTGTCGTCAAAACGAATTTCAAGCCCATGTAAGCCACGCTTAAATAGCCAAGGCAACAAAAACTGAACTGTATTGAGTACCAGTGGGTTTAATTTGGGTGGTAAAAAAGCCTTGCCCACAAGCAATAAGCCCCTCTTTTAGGCCAATGGAATCTCATCAGCCGAATGACCCTTTTTACCAGAGGTTTAAAGGACTGGTACGAAGCACCCAGTAAAGAACAGCAGCCACTCCAAACAAAGTGAGTGTCATCACAGGGAACAGAAAGATCATTAAGCGCTCAGGATTATTTTTCAAAAACGCGCCTGGATTCCCAATATCAAAGCTGCTTAGCATTTTATCTTTACTCATAGCCGTAAAATCCTTGTTTACTCTCTTGGGTGGCCTATTTTGGCAAATAAAACGCAACGACCACCATTTAAAACGATATGTTTATTGTATCTCAAAGACACGCAGAAAGGCTATAGAATCTCGCTCCATCATTAAGATATGTCGATAAAACACGTGAACTTCAGCCCCAAATCCGCTTAAATCGTATCAAACAAACCAAACACCCGCTTTGTTCAGGGTAAAATACACCTACGATGCTAGAAACAACACATCATTCAAAGGACACTAAAGCCAACCAGCCAACAGCCTATACAATACAGGCTAACTGGGTACTTCCTGTGTCCAGCTTGCCAGTTCAGCACGGTTTTGTTCGCGTGGAGCACGGTAAGATTGTCGCGGTTGGAAAGCAATCGGAAGCATCATCAGAATGGCTTAACACTGATCAAACAAGTCTCTACAAGGCATCCATTGTGGCTCCTGGCTTTGTGAATGCCCACACGCACCTTGAGCAAAGCCATGGCACCGTTATCCCTAAACAGCCTGATGAGCCAATGGGAGCGTGGCTATTGAACGTGGTTCAACATGCCCAGCAACAAACCGACACAAGCTACCGAACCATCACCCAACAAGGCATCCAAGAGTGCTTATCGACAGGCACAACCGCCGTCAATGATATCAGTCGTGATGGACTCAGCCTACCCTTGATTGCGGCATCTGGCTTGAAGGGGATGGTCTCAATCGAGTTTTTTCATCCTGATGCCACACTGAATCACGAGCGACTTGAGCAGATCCTACAGACCTATACCCAGCTCTGTGAAACAACCAGCTCGGCAAACATCAATGTGGGCTTAGCACCGCACTCCGTGTTTAATGTCAGCCCAGAAGCTTTAACGTGGATAATCCAGAACAGTCCAGATAAGCATCAACCACTGATTCATATTCACGTGGGCGAGAGTGATGATGAGGATGCGTTTATCTGTGGCGACGTTTCTGAAATTCATACGCTGCATCAAACCCTCTTGGGCAGAACGTTCCCGCAATCAAAACAAACGTGTTCTGTTGTTGAGTTATTAGATACACATCAACTCTTATCTTCAAACTTAATAACCGTTCACGGCCGCACGTGTAGTCAGAACGATCTGAAGCTACTCGCAAAAAATGATGCGTCGCTGGTTCTTTGCCCTCGAAGTAATATCACCCTGCACGGGGATACCGTTGAATCAGAGAAACTAACAAACGTATCGGCTCTTAACATTGCTCTTGGAACCGATGGGCATCTTAGTGCAACGGAACGCTCGGTAAACAGCACCTATGATATGCGTGCCGAGGCACGTGTTGCAATGCAGTATTACGACTGGTCAGCAACAGAAGCCCTTGAACACAGTACGTTGAGTGGGGCTCATGTTTTAAAATCGGCGAATCACTTTGGTAGCATCGAACCCGATAAGTCGGCAGATCTTTGCTTATGGAATACCCAAGCAAACCAGCTCGCATCATTATCACCTGAAGCACAGCTCTTTGATGAGAGCACAACACTATTGGCAACACTCATTAATGGTATGCCTGTTTATGGCAACCTGCTATGATAATGACACACTTATGACAGTACCTAAAACTAAAAATAACACAGTGCCTAAACCCACACCCGCACCCGCAAATTCGATGGTGGCAACACCGGATAAAAAAATCGGATTAATGGGATCGCGTTGGGCTGCCTTATACGGCATGTTGTTGTTACCCGTGGTGGCTTACCTTTTTTTAAACGTCACCCAAGATGGTTATCTTCTCCCTGACACCATGACGCTCTCAAAACATATGCCTGAATTATGGCGAGGCAACGTGTGGTATCTGCCAGACTATGGCGCGAATGGCACACGGCTTATTTTAGACGTGATGGCCTTTGGCATGATGGCCCTATCCACGTGGCTCTATGTAATGGGTTGGCAATCATTTAAAGCCTTCTTAACTCACGCCAAAGATAAGCAAGCATCACAACAAGACGCCGCTAGTGAGAATGCTGTTTTAAAGTGGGTGTTTATCTGTGGACTTATCTTGGTATTTGTGGTGCCCTTTCACTCGCGCGATCTCTACGGCTACATCAATCGTGGTGCGCAGATTGCCTTCTATGGCATCAACCCACTTATTCAACCCGTGGGTGACATGCCCTACTGGCAAACCGATCCTTTGTTTCATAACCACTGGTTGAACAACCCAAGCCCTTACGGTTTTTTATACCTCTGGGTTGCCGGTAGCTTAGCCAAGCTTAGTTTTCATGATTTTGGCTTGGCCTTTGTTCTGTTTAAAAGTTTTAGTCTTGCCATTCACGTTTTTACCACACAAACCCTTATGCGCGTTGTTAAAAAACTATCGATGTCTCATGCATGGTTTTATGGATTTCTCTTTGGTTTTAACCCACTAATCCTACTTCACACCATTGGTAATGGGCATAACGATACTATTGTGGGTTTACTGGTACTGCTTTCTATTGAAGCGCTTCTGAGTCAACGTGCACGATGGACGAGCCTTATTTGGCTTACGGCCTCAGTACTCGTTAAATACATCACGATTGTTTTAGCTCCCTTTTTACTACTCTACCTTTGGTATGCAAGCAACAACACAGCCACTCCAAAATCACCAACAGAAAGCTTTTCTAGTACCCTTCTGAAAGGTGTGAGCGGAAGCCTCTTGTTATTAATCGTGTTAGCCCTTCCCTTTGTGTTTGTTTTTCAACCCGAAGGTATATGGGCAATTGATAAGTTTGCCGACAATGCCGGTATGTCGCAACACTCACTGCATTCCTCACTGGCTCGGCTTACGGCCTATATAGGCAAGTGGTTCTTTGGAGCCACAGGTAACTTTGTAAACACCACACGCGTATTCTGGAAATGGGTTTGCCTTGTAGTCTTTACCTGTATTTACGGCAAGCTTCTCCTCAATGCAAAAGGCTGGTTTCAAACACAAAAGAAACCGCTACAACACGTTCAAGATCTGACGGCAGTCTTGGTTCTTGTTTTATCAGCCCTGTTGTTAATAGGCAGCCCTAAATTTAATGGATGGTATATTGCCATGGTGTTTCCATTAGCATGCCTACTGCCCCTCACACATCGTTTAAACCGCTTTTATATTGTGCTCACCACCATTCTTGTTTTAGGATTTACACCACTAGAAAACATCCATATCATCAATGGATTTCTTCTGATTGGTGTGCCCTTGTTTTGGCTGTACAGCACAACTCTGAAAGAAGCCAGGCATTAACCTCGGTAAATAAGTCGTTAATGCAAAGTAATTTAAGTTAGGCCGGTGGCACCAGTGGTGCACCAGGGCTACTATTTGGGTTACCCGGTAATGGTGCTTGATTACTTGGTGGTAACGGTAAAAATGGCTCAGGCGCACGTTCTGGATCATCTTCATAATCAGGCTTAGGACGATACAACGCGGCCTCTTGCATGGCTTTAACTTTCCAGTCTTGGCCATCCATCTC
Source organism: uncultured Vampirovibrionales bacterium (assembly GCA_964351765.1). Taxonomy (GTDB): domain Bacteria; phylum Cyanobacteriota; class Vampirovibrionia; order Vampirovibrionales; family Vampirovibrionaceae; genus CAYGPY01. Next base: position 1,194 of record CAYGPY010000116.1, on the reverse strand, counting down.
GTTATAGGCAATCGATACCTTTACACGTAAAATACCTTTTTCAAGCATATGCACGTTCAAAGGTTCACTGGCTTTAACAGAGGCTTTAATCTTGTCTTTTTTACTGCCCTTTTTACCTAGCAGTTTTTCGGGTGTCACCACAACCTGAGTTACCTCACCCAAGTTTTTGCTGCCCGTCATAAACGAGACTTTAGCAACCAGAAAACTCAGGTCACGATCGGATTGGTTTTCAAACTTGATTTTAACAACAGGCTGCATCTCACCGGTATAGTCATCGAGTGAGGATATAATCTCAACTTCCGATACCTTCACTGGATACAACACATCCAGTGGTAAATTGGCTTCTCGGCTAATGTTATCGGCTTCATCAAAATATTTTTTTGCTTCAACCATCTTTTTATCGTCTTGCAGTTGGCGTGCTTTTTTAATAAGCGCGTTAGTTAAACGAATACTAATAACACTGGGGTTCGCCTTAAAGGCTTCACGATACCAAACAATCGCTTCATCCAAATCACCAAGACGGTCGTAACCATTGGCAATTTCCACCAAGGTATTGGGTAGGTACTTGTACTTCAATGATTTTTTGTAATACGGAATCGCCTCAGCAATATTGCCTTGTTTTTTAAGGCTTTCAGCATGCGTTTCCAAGACCACCATCATGTCTTCTTTAAGTAGTTTCTCAGCATCATACTTATCAACAAAGCGCAGTGCCTGTTCATACTTATCAACAATGGCTTCGTATTTTTTATCTTCTTCGCTCATCAACGCTCTGCCCCACGTACTATAAAGAGTATAGAGTGCTTGACGAACATCAGGTTGAATCTTTTTCACTTCAACCATAACTGTTTTAGATTCTTTGTTAGTAGCGGTTTTTTTATCGTTAGATGCCTTTTTGTTTTTCTCGGAGGGTTTAGTTTTAGAGGTTTTTTTATTCGTCTCTTTTTCTTTTTCTTCTTGTTCTTTAACACGGTCACTTGGTTTTTCACCAATCAACGCAAGCAAAGATACCTCTGCTTTATCGTAGTTTCTCTTAGCAATATTGAGTTTTGCCATTGCGAGTTCGGCTTCAATGCCTTTTTTACCATTGCTTTTTAATGATGATGCCAAAACGGAATTGATCTTCCGCTTTCTTTCGTTCATCCAACTCTAAGAAAGCCTCACCCAAGTGAATGTGACCTTGATAATGCTTGGGAT
>CAYGPY010000115.1:0-8589 GCA_964351765.1 uncultured Vampirovibrionales bacterium | reverse complement strand
ATCGGACTCATAATCCCTTGGTTGCAGGTTCGAATCCTGCTGGGCCCACTTTTCTCCTTTGTGGTTAGCAATTTTAGACAAGTTACACGTATCATTTTTTGTAACGTTAATATTACTAATTAGCTAGGGAATGATGTATATAGTTTTGATTTGAAAGGTTTAAATATTGTGGATTTGACTGCCCCCCGAAAGCTGATCAAGATCGAACTAGAGGAAATGATCATATCACATTCTCTAGTTTCAACTTGCACCCATTCTGGGGGGCAGTCAATCGTTCTTTTACGGGGTGACCACGTTGCCTAGCTTGGTGTTGTCGTCGGTGTGGTTGACTGTGGTTGCCCCACCCACGCCACCGGTAATGACAACCGAATTGCCTGATGTTGTGCCGTCTGTGCTGCCGGCTACCACCACATCTAAGTTTCCTGTGGTGTTCAGGTTATTGATGGTGATGTACGACATTTTATCTCTTGGGTGTTCGGATCCGGCTTGTAGATAAATATTACCACCGCCCGTTGAGTTAACATTACTGCCCGTGATGGTACCTCGGACACTGGTTAAGTTGATATTGTTACCCGCGTTAATACTATTTAGGTTTAAGTTGCCTTTGTCGGCAACCGCCGTGATGGCATTGGCGTTATAAATGCTGACACTGCCACCATAGTATCCATACAGATTGACGTTGCCTAAAGCGCGTACACTTGTTGTACCGGTGACATCCATAACGGTATACACATCATTTAAGTCATCAGCATCGCCACCGATACCGGTGCCTAAATTGACGTTGCCCGTAACGGCATTCCCACCGCCTGAGGTGTTATAAACGGCAAGGTTGCCATCAGCACGGCCAAATAACTGAACCGATAAATTACCACCACTGCGGCCTGAAGCACGGGCGGTTAAGTTACTACCAGCGCCGAGTGCAATCACACCGGTATCGATATAAGAACCAGCGCCACCGTTTGCGGTTAAGGCGACGTTACCGCCTTGCGTAAAGATTGTTTTTCCGTTGAACGTCCACGGGAAGCCGCTGGCACTTTGCAGAAGACTACCGTTGTTTGCGGTTAAGGTAATGTCATTAGCATTAGACCAAGCTAATCCTGTGGTTAAATTACCACTATTCATCTGAAGAATGATATCGCCATTGGTACCCGTAATATTGTTTGATGCATTTAAACCACCAGCCACAATGTAGCCTGCAACATTACTGTTGCCATCAACACGAATGGCTCTGCCGCCGTTAGCACCTGTTGAGAAGAAACTTGCATTTTGAGTTGCCGAGACATCATTCAAATCAATATAGTTCGTAGCTGCCAAGTTACCGGTTGATCCGGCTTGCACACGAACGTTACCCGAACCTGTTGTCCGGAAGCCGGTTCCTGTTACGCTACCGCCGGTTGACCAAACAACCATAGTCTCATCGGAGCCACCATTCCAACCGGTACTACCTTGTGCCTCAATACCAGCACCATTAATGACAACATTGCCGGCACCTACTAACCCTAAGTTTTGGCCCGCTGTGATGTTGCTGGCTGTAATGTTACTGCCTGCATTACCAATCACATTGCCTGTGGCTGTAATACTGCCTGTACCTGACGTGGCGACGAGTGTGTCGGCAGCGTCCATAGTTAAGTTGCCACTGGCCGTAATAGTAGCATTATTCTGAATATCAATATCAGCATTCGAGTCCATATCAATATGACGACCCGTTAACGTAAAATCATTTCGAAGTCTTAAGTCATTACCATCAACCGTACCATTTTCAGTGAGGGTGATATCACCTGTACCGGCATTAATAAAGCCACCGGCATTATCTAACATAATATCGGCACCACTAATGGTTACGTTACCATTACCTGACGTGAGTGCGCCAACACCACCAAAATTAACGTTGCCTTCAGCGCCACCATTGTTTCGGTTTGCTTGCAATACAATATCACCGCCAGCTGTATTGGTTACTTCGGAATAGGTAATGTTTTCACCACGCATCGTCAAATCACCACCTGTGGTTACGAGGTTATCACCAGCAGCGATAGTGATGTTGCCTGTATCATTGGTGTCGTTATCGGCCAATAAGCTGATGTTACCAGCAGCATTCGTTGATGAAATATCACGTACATTAATATGATCATTGGCGGTTAAAGTAACATTACCAGCTGCCGTAATATCACCACCATTGGTGTTGATATCATCACCAGCGGTCATTGTGACAAAACCACTCGATGTTAATAATGAATCGTCTTGCATCACAATATCGTTGGCAGCAGTCATAACAATATTACGGCCAATAATATTGAGTCCACGTTGCACTAAAAGATCATTGCTGTCAGAGCTGGCTGTTTCAGTCAACGTAATATTGCCCGTACCGGCATTAAACACGTTGTTACCTAAGTCACCGTTTAAAATAAGTTCTGCAGCACTCACGATAACATTACCGTTTCCTGACTGAATACCGCTGCCGCCGTTATTCATATCAAACGTACCTGTACCGTTACCACCTCTATCACCGGTAATCGTAATCATACCGCCGCCTGATTGGGCAATGTCATTAAAGGTAATGGTGTTACCTAGGATGTCGAGATTACCGCCATTGGTGTTAATGTTAGTGCCTGTATTTAAAGTAAAGTTACCAACATTATTCAAATCTTCATCAGCAGCCAGAATAATGTTGCCTGTTGCTGTTGTCACGTCTGTTACAATCACGTTGTCATCAGCACGTAATGTAACATTACCATTGGCACTTAATACAGCACCGTTAGCATTTACGTTATCAAGAGACGTAACATTAAGTGTTGTACCAGCAGTGACGGTACCACTGGTCAAGTTTATATCGTCATCAGCGTTAATAACAATCGCATTGGTAGCGGTTAAGGTTGAGTTGTTTAGTAGATCCACATCGTGATCAGAATTAATGGTAATGTTACTGGCCGTCACAAAAAAGGCATTATTAAATCGAACATCATTACCATCAACATTACCATTTTCTGTAATGTTTACATCACCTGTACCTGCGGTTAAGCCACTTGCACCAGTTCCATCAAACAAGAAATCAGCTGCAGTTAAATTGATATCACCATTGCCAGAGGTGATTTCAGCAGCATTATTGAAGTTAATTAAACCCTCACCGGTGGCGCCATCACGGTTAGCCGTTAAAGTGACGTCACCACCACCAGATACAATATCCTGATCGATGTTGAGTGTTTCACCCAAGATAGTTAAGTCGCCACCATTGGTATTAATGTTGGCTCCAACATTTAATCGGAAATTACCGGAACCGTTTACATCATGATCGGCAGAAATAGTGATATTACCCGATGTGGTGTTTACATCCATAACATCAATATGGCTATTTGCATTTAAGTCAATATTGCCCGTCGCATTCATACTACCTGTTTGAGCATTTACTTCATCACCGGCAGTCACATCAATGGTTCCTGACATTGTTACGTCAGCAGCGTTGAGTACATCAAAATCATGATTAGAAACCGCAATCAAATTACGACCTGTAACTGTAAAGCCATTATTTAGGTAAATATCATAACTATCAGTAGAGCCATTATCAGTCAAATAAACATCGCCCGTACCTGCATCAATACCTGCTGTTCCAGCGCCATCCAAGCGAAGATCGGTTGCGGTTAAACTTATATCACCATTAGCAGAGTTTAAATTAGCATCATCAGCAAAATCAATATTGCCTGCAGCATCGGCATTGCGGTTTGCCGTTAAAGTGATGTCACCACCACTGGTTGAAACATCATCATTAATGTTAACATTTTCACCCATCACAACAACGTTACCGCCATTGGTTTGAAGAATATCACCAGCGTTCACGTTGACGTTACCCGTGCCGTTGGTATCTTCATCGGCACGCATCGTGATATTGGATGTGCCAAGTGCTACAGCCACACCACGTGTATTAATATGGTCATCAGCAACAAGTGTTAAATGCCCACCGTTAGCAGCAATGTCACCACCATCAATATCAATATCATCACCTGCCGTCATTGTTAAGAAACCACTGGCTGTAACGGTTGAGTTATTATCCATTTGAATATCGTTAGCCGCATTAAAGGTAATGTTACGCCCACTTAAAGCAAAGCCATTGTTAAACCGAATATCATTACCATCCGTACTGGCAGTTTCGGTAATACTAATATCACCCGTACCCACAACAATGGTGCTACCGCTGGCTCCATCAAAGTAATGATCCGCACCGGTCATGGTTAAGTCACCATTGCCAGTATTGATATCACTACCGGCTTGCATATTGATTTGACCCGTACCGTTTACATTTCTATCGGCAATTAAGTCAACATTCCCACCACCAGAGATAATATCATCTTGCAGCGTAATATTTTCGCCACGAATAAGTAAGTTACCACCATTGGCATTAATGTTGTTGCCTGCACGTAAGGTAAAATTACCAACATTATCTAAATTCTGGTCAGCTGAAATGGTGATATTACCGGCGGTGGTAGCGACATCCATTACATCTAGATTATCGTTAGCATTTAAAATAATATTACCCGTTGCTGAGAAAATACCGTTGTTGCCATTTAAGTCATCACCGGCATTGACGGTGATGGTTGAAGATGAATTAATCGTACCATTGGCAATCATATTAAAGTCATTGATTGTTGTTGCTTGAAAGGCACCTGTTGAGGTGATGGTGGAATTATCCACATCCATATAATTTCCGGCGTTGGCCGTAATGGATAAAGGCGTATTGATGGTTGACCCATTACGAATATCAATAATGTCGGAGCTGTCTAAAGTAACTACACCTGAAGACGTCAGACTACTGTTATCTAAAATAAGGTTAGACCCATTGGCATTAATATCGGTAATGCCAGTCATATTAATCGTAGAACCACCAAGGGTATAGAAACCATGGTTGGAGTTGACGGTTAAATTACGACCTGTCATCGTGAAGCCATTATCCAGGCGAACATCTTCGTTATTGGTAGTGCCATTATCAACAAGCACGATATTACCGTTACCAGTAATTAACCGACTAGTACCCCCACCATCGAGCAGAACACGATCACCCGAAATTTGAGCGTTACCATTGGCTGTGGTTAATTGGGCATTGTTATTTAAGTTTACGGTACCACTGCCTGTGCCACCACGATTGGCGGTAATGATTAAATTACCACCGGCTGTTGCAATATTTTCAGCAATCGTCACGTTATGACCTTCAAGCGTAACCGTATTACCATTGGCATTTAAATTGTCACCAGCGGCAATGTTTAACGTTCCTGAACCGGCGTTATCATTATCAGCAACCAACGTAATGCTGCTTCCTGTTGAGGTAATATCACGAGCATTAAAATTATCAGCCGCTGCCATATTAATAGTGCTCGTGGCTAAAACGTCAGTGCTGTTAAAATCGATATCATCACCGGCTGTCACGTTAACCGTGCCGGTCATTGTTAATGAAGAATTGTTATAGCCCGTAACATCAGCCGTACCATTAATGGTTAGGTTTACACCGGTAATGGAAAAACCATTATTCAAACGAACATCATTGTTATCATTTACACCATCATCGGTTAGTGTTACGTCTCCAGCACCTGCAATAATGCCTGCACCTGCACTATCAAGGGTAAGTTCATCACCGCTGATGTTTACATCACCACCACCGGAGTTAACAATGGCACCGCTATTAAAGTTAACTCGGCCAGAACCATCAGCATTTTGGTCAGCTTCAATGGTAATGTTACCGCCACCTGATGAGATGTTGGTGTTCACATTTACAAGTTCACCAGCAAAATGCAAGTCACCGCCATTGGCGTTAATACTTGCCATATAAGCCGCATCAAGAGTAATGCCACCATTACCGTCACCGTTATAATCTGCCGTTACCGTGATGTTACCGTTTTGCGTGTTTAGGCTTTGGAACGTTGCTGCATCACCACCGTTAAGGGTGATGTTACCGTTAGCTACGTTACCAGCTGCGCCACGAGTGTCGATATGACCTATTGTGATGTTATTACCCGCATTAAAGGTAACATCGCCACCTTCGGTACGAATGACATCGTTGGTGTCGTTAAAAGTGATGTTACCGCTGGTTGCTGTAAGGGTTAAATTCCGATTGCCAAGTGCTAACAAGTTATCAGACATATCATCAATGGTAATGTTTTGATCCGCGAGTAAACTGACATCGCTGGTTTGAGTTAGATATTCTAAGAAAGTGTCGTTAAACACACTAATATTAGCGAGGCTTTCATTAAAGGCAACGCCCCATTTTGCGGCCAAGTATTGATTTACTTGCATTGTTTCATCATAGGACAATGCACGTTCGTACATCAGAATTTCACCAATGTCACCTTGCATTAAATTGGCGGGTCCGGTTGCACCATCAAAGCCAGGTGCTTCAGAACCTGTACCAATAAATCCAAAACGATCCACGCCTGTTCCCAGTGCACTACCTGGTGCATGAGTACCACCCGCTGTGGCGGTTCCGGTTGACTGACCATCAACGTAAACGGATTTGGCACCCGTTGCCCCGTCGAACTGGGCTCCGGTTAAGCGTCCATTAGCACCATTGGCAAGTGTTGTACTGCGCATGTCTCTAAATATTTCACCCGGTGCACTGGTATCAAAACCAACGTAGCCGTTATTACCTAACGTGTCATCGCCAATGGTGTAGCGAAACACTTCGCTTCGGTCATAGGACATCACAATATTACGGCCTGTGTTGTTAGCACGCTGAACAGAAAATAAAGACAAGCCACTTACTTCACTCGGGTTTGTATAAGACTTACCTGAAATGGCAAGGTAATCAGAACTACCATTAAAGCTAATCGTGTTTTTTCCATTAATGGTGCTTGTGCCTGATGTGGGTCGTCTGCTGCCTGTCCCTTGTTGGGCATGGTAGCCATTACCTGATTTATCATTCCATTGTGTTAGGTCTGAGCCTGATGTGGCAATTGTTCCTGTATCATCAGCATCAAACCACATTTCCAAGTTGGCTGGATCGCTGGGATCAAACTCGGTAATTAAAATATTGGTTGGATCAAGAAGCAACGTTCCTTTATTACCATTACTTGCTGTCAGATCGACATCCCCTTTCATGTCTAAATAGCGATGACCCGATACTTCGGTGAAACCACCATCGCCCACATCAAGCCCACCACGAGCTTTAACGTCACCATAGAAAAAGGTGTCTTTATCACTCCAGAAAATAACTTTACCGCCATCACCTTTGCTATAAGCATCAGCAAGGACTACTGTGTTTTCATCAGCCATATTTAATTTAGCGGTGTATGTATCCCCCTTACCTTGAAAATCACCACCAATAAGGGCTTCACCACCACCAAGATCACCCGAAACATCAATAAAGCCACCTTCATTAATGACAGTATCACCCAGCATATGAACGGTACCACCGGTTTTACCTTGACCGCTTTGAGCCATTAATGCGCCACCGTTATAAACGGATTGCCCACGAATCAAAATCGAACCGGCTGTGGCATTGTTTTGCGTCGCACCGGCATAGACTAAACCTGTGTTACTTACAATACCTTGATCATCACGAATAACAATCTTACCGCCTACGTTATCCAAAGCGGTACCTTGAATAATACCGGTGTTATTAATCGACTGTTTTAATAAACTTTTTGAAAGCTTCGTTCGTAATTCAACGGAGTGCGCTTGAATATCACCGTGGTTGGTAATGGCACTGTTTAAGCTTGCCACCATCGTGGTGATTTCTTCGTCAATGGTCACTTTTACGGAGGAGTTATCAGAAAGGTGGAAGGTGACTTTATCACCTACAGCCATGTGGATGGTGCCGTCTTCGGCAATAATTTGTCCTGTATTAACAATGCTGTTTGCCACAAAGAGTGCATACCCACCATCGGTGATGTCAATATTACCCTCGTTAATAATGCTGGCAATGTTATCGGGGTTTTTACTGGCCGAAATAACATCGGAGAAAAAGCTATCATTGCTTATGTTGAGTGTGCTTGCTAATAATGCTGCCGATTGAATTTGAGCGGTGTTGGCAATGTTAATGCCTGCCGAGTTGATAATACCCAATCGTCCTGAGGCATTGATGGTACCGGCAATATTACTAATGTCGCCCCCAATAACACGGTTTAGAATACTTGCACCCGCGTTGGGCATAATGAAATTGATGGTCTCGCCATTGGCCAAGTCAAAGGTAATGTAGTTAATCACAGCTGTGTCTGAGATACTCGTGATGGTCATGATGTTGTCTGTCACATCAACCGTTACATTACCTTCAATAACTTCCCAGCCTGTAGGCAAGGCAAAAGCCGAGCTTGAAAATAAAATTAAGGCAGCCGTAAGTAAAGCCATAGAGCGTTGGAATTGCTTTATTGCAAATGCATATTTAGGTTTTAAGGTAAATAAAGACATAATCGCCTATATGTTACGGGATCCCTCGTTAAAAAGTCTTTCAAGAGCATTGCTGAGCAGTTGTTTGGACTGAATAGTCAGTCAATGAGCCCTGAAAACGACAAATGACGCCACAAACTCGAACCAATAAGTTTATCGTCAAAAACGGGGATACCTTTAGTATCAGTCTATAGTCTTTACATTCAATAAGCTTGGGCTATTTGAACC
>CAYGPY010000114.1:0-8712 GCA_964351765.1 uncultured Vampirovibrionales bacterium | reverse complement strand
TACGAACGACAAAAACGAGGCGAGTTTGCCTTTCGTCGTTTTTCATCGCATACAAACCAAAACACTCAGTCAAATGCAAACAAAACTTCAAAAAAACCCAGTCCGTCTGAGGTACTGAACCCGTCATCCTCATCGGTATCAACCCACTTACCCAACACAGCGCCTTCTAGCAGTTCGGCGCAAACCGTACAAAAAATTAGTACCTCCACCCAACTGGTTCCTAAAGGAACGTTCATCACGGTGCTGTTTCAAAACAAGCTAGATGCCCGTATCACAGCTCCGGGTGAACCCTTCACAGCGCAACTGACTGATGACTTCCGCTTTGGCAATACGGCTTCAGCCCGTGACAGTAAACTGGTTCTTCCTGCAGGCACGGTGATTCGTGGCCGAGTGGAATCCGTTCGTCGCCCTAGCTTTTTCAGTAAAGGGGGCAGCATTGGCTTGGCCTTTGATCATGCGGTTCTTCCAACCGGAGACCTAATGCCGTTGGAATTACACTTATCGCCAAACAACACGATTGTGAACCGTACTGGTAACTTATACGCCGACCCCGGCATTCCTCACAAGCTTAATCAGGGCTTGGCCAAAGGGGCAAAAACATTTGGTGACATCACACAAATGGGCATTGACGCCGGACGTGAAACCGCCGACGGCTTAGGTGGCATTGTAACGGTGCCACTAGCTGTAGTGGGTGCGGCCATTGCAGGAACCGCTGTTACCACCGGTAATGCTGCGGTTGCCCTTGTAGGTAAAGGTGAGACGGTTGAAATCAACCCCGGCGACACCATCGACATCGACTTTGGCAATGCCTTCGCACTGCCTTCAGACGATTAACGTCTTTTTAGCACTAAACAAAAAAGCACTCTATTGAATCAATACAGTGCTTTTTTAATTGTGTATAAAACCGTGGGCTTAGCCGCCAATAACGGCTTCTTTAAACTTGCCAAATAACGAGTCTCCGTTTTTGGCTTGGCTCGGTTTGTCTTGAGGTGACGTGGCGTTGGTTGTGTTTTTCTTATCTTTTTTATTCTTCTTATCCGATTTTTCGGCCTTTGGTGCTTGTAGTTCTTTTAAACGTTGAAGCAGTTTCTTTTCTTCGCCGCTTAATTTTTTTGGAACGTCAATCAACACTTCAATGTAGTGATCGCCACGACGATTTGGATTGTTGAGATGCGGAATACCCGCGCTTTTAATGGTAAAGATATGACCGTTCTCTGTGCCCGATGGAATTTTAAGAACGTGGGTACCATCTAAAACAGGTACTTCAATATCATCACCCAAAGCTAATTGAGGATAGCTCACTGTTTCACGGCTGAACAAGTGGTAGCCTTCACGCTGAAAATGCTGATGCGCCTTAACCTGCACCACCACATACAAATCACCCGGAGGGCCACCTAAGTGACCGGTATCGCCTTCACCCACAACACGCAAGCGTGTGCCCGTGTCCACACCGGCAGGGATGGTAACCGATAAACTTTTCTCGTCTGGCACACGGCCTTTACCGTGGCAGTCATTACACGGATTCACAATCATTTGACCGGATCCCGCACAATTTGGGCATGCCGTCACTTGGGTAAAATTACCGATAATGGTTTGCGTGGATTGGCGAACCTGACCTTGACCACCACATGTGGTGCAGACAGTAGGGCCTGAACCCGCTGCCGCGCCGGAGCCTTCACACGTACCACAGTGATTCATCCGCGTAATTTGAAGATCACGCTGGCACCCAAAGGCGGCTTCATCAAATTCAAGATGGATGTCTTTACGTAAGTCATCGCCTTGGCGTGGGCCTGTTCGCGTTCGTGAAGACGAAAACCCCTGACCAAAGAACGTGGAAAAGATATCACCCAAATCAGGAAAACCATCAGCAAAGTCATAGCTCGGCTGGTACCCACCCGACTTCAAGCCATCGTGGCCATAGGTATCATAGACTTGACGCTTCTGTGGATCGCTCAGCACTTCATAGGCTTCACCCAGTTCTTTAAACTGAGATTCGGCATCATCACTCTTGTTGGTATCAGGGTGATATTGCTTAGCCAGCTTACGGAAGGCTTTTTTCACTTGCTCTTGGGTGGCACCACGCTCAATACCCAGTAACTCGTAGTAATCCTTTTTCTGTGTGGTCATAAAACAATCGGTCTTTATCTTAAAAATGTAATGCTAACGTATAAATTAATAAGGGGAGGGTCGTCCTTACATCTATATATAAGGATAAACCAAATCAAAAATTGATCACCTTCTATTCAACCAGATACCCATTAAAGAAGGAAGGGAACGATAAAATATAAAACAAGGTGTACCAGAGCCTTAATTAAGCGTTGGTATCGGTATTGGCAGCGTCATCCGCTGGTGCAGACTGCTGAAAAGGATTTCCAGAAGCTGTTTGTGTATCTGCTTCTGACGACCCACCACTTCCATCGGAGACCTGAACCATAGCTGGACGCAAGACACGTTCGTGCAACATAAAGCCCATTTGCGCTTCGTTCATCACGATGTCTTCAGCAAACTCGTCACTAGGAGCACGACCAATGGCTTCGTGGAAATTCGGATCAAAAGGCTGTCCAACAGAATCAATTTTCTTTAAGCCCATCTGCATAAAGTTTTCCATCAAGCTGTTATGCATCAAGCTAAAACTTTGATACAACATCTTCGGATCGGAATTCTCATTCAAGCTTGATGTGGCACGTGCCAAGTTATCCATAACAGGCAACACGTTTTGAAGCGTGCGCTCGGCGCCATACTTCAATAACTCTTCACGCTCTTGTTGGTAGCGTTTTCTAAAGTTCTCAAAATCAGCCTGCAACCGCACGTACTGATCATAAAGTTCAGCATGCTGGGCTTCGAGCGACGTGTCAGCAGCAGGTGCTTCTTGCAATGGCACGGCTTCCTCGCTGGGTTGCACGGCATCATCAATCGCTTCGGCGTTCAATTCTTGATCTTGAGTTTCGGGCATATCGGTTTCAGTGGTCATAAGACAAGCTTTCCTAATGGTTTATCTATAGAATAAGGCAACAACAATAATACTAAAATTAGTAAGTAAATCATTATATCTAAATAAATTAACCTAAATCCGTCTAAATTGTAATGGCTACAGCCATCTTGATAGGAACTCTTAACGATTTCTTAAGAGTATCAAAGCAACCTTACCGCCATTGTGCCCAAATATCCTCTTTTTGATGCTATTTGTTATCTAAATTTTGGTTAAGCATAACGTAACTTCCACATGCCAAATTAGGGCATTTAGGCTATACTCGTTCAACACTTGTTTATATCATTGGGTTGTTTTGATTTAATTTAGGTATCGCTGTTCCACTATTGCTTACCGTTAGTTCATTTCAACCGCCTCATTCAGCACTGGTTCTGTTATCGCTTTTTGAAGGTTTGTTATACATATGACTGTAATAACCCATCATTTTGATACCCGCAACCCACCTCATACCGATGTTGAATAGCACGCATTGCTTTCAAGTGTGTAACAAAACCGCAATATATCAAGAGTAGACTAGCAACAAAATCGCTTCAGAGGTCTTTCTTGAGTAACAGAAGAATTATTATTTAACCTAATCATACTAAAAATTTATACATACATTACTCACTAAAGGGGTTACGACGAAAATGGTTTCACAAGCTTCATCACTACCAGGCGCAACATCAGCGGCCGTTAACATTCAGATTTTCGAGCCAAAGAACTTTCCAAACGGCGCTTCACCCGGTACCATCAACAACGGTGGCGCTAACAATGCCTTCGGTGGTCAAAATAATCCATATGCTATGAACGGCCAGAATGGTCCTCAAGCGAATCTTCAAAATGCTTACCAGCAAGCTGTTAATGCTCGCAATGCCGCTGAGCAAGCTCGCAATTCTTACTTAAGCTTGGCCAACCAAGCCAATGGTAATGCGTATCAGCAACAGCAACAACAGCCTAGCTACTACCCACAACCATACTTACCACAACAACCTCAACAACAAGCTTATAACCCATACCAACAGGCTCCTGTAAACCAAAACGTTTACAACAACGCTCAGCCTCAACAAAACCAATACGCGCAGTATCCGCAACAATACCCACAACAGCAGCAGTACCCGCAGCAACAACAATATCCACAGCAGCCGGGTCAACCGCCAGTAGCGCCTGAGCAACCACCTGTTGAACAGATTCAACCGCAACAAGAAGCGCCTCAAACGGATCCGTTTGCAAACCAACCACCACAACAACCTGATCCAAGTGGTTTGACCACCGACCAGTTGAACGCGGTGATTGCAAACCCTCAGACGCTTCAGGAAAAAGTAGACGCGATGGAAGAAGTCGGTGTTCGTGGTCAGGGTACCCCTGAGACCTATGAACTTCTTAAGCAAGAAGCCTTGGCTGATACCAGCCAGTTAACCGGCCAAGCTCAAGACGATGCCAATTACATCCGTCAAGCTGCTTTATGGACACTCGGTATGTTGAACAAGTCTCAGAACGCGAACGCACCAACCAAGCAATTGCCTGGTTTGGATGTCATCAGCAACATCGTGAACAACAAAAACGAAAATGCTGATGTGAAAGCCGCTGCGGTTCAATCACTTCAAGTGATTAATCGTCCAAAAGACAGACAAATCAAGAAAATCTTGAAAAAAGCCAAGCGTGATAAAAACCCAGACGTGAAGCGTTTAGCTAACGAAGCCCTTGCAGGAAAAGGGATTCCTCTTCCTGGTGCTGGCGCCGATGGTGGCCAACTCGCTCTAATGGCTTAATTAATTCAACACTATTTAATCGTAACCCTGAACCCGACTTGCTTTTGAAACCAGCAGGTCGGGTTCTCCCTTTTATGGAGGGTTTTTAGGCAATTAAAACGCCAGAGACGTTATAAATGAGGTGGTGAGTCCAAAATATTGGTATAATAAAGACTTAGAGAGCTTAGATAGGTTTTGGCATGTACAAACCTAATTTCAATTCAAAATCGCCGTCGCCTTTACAGATTAATAAGTATTCGGTTGTACTAGGTGGTCTGTTGGTCCTCGTCTCCCTGATTTTAGTATCAGGGGTTGTTTTGATGGCGCAAAATCAGGATGCCAATTACCAAAGCAATCTACCTGCCCCCCCCCCTACTGATGACGGTATTCCGGCCAATACAGCAGAAACGTTTATTAAAAACATTGATGTGGTCTATGGGGTTGATTACGTTAAATGCATTATTGGGCTTAACCACCTGCCCGATAAACTCTACACCCAAGATACCGACCCCAATCAGATGACGTTGGTGTTTAATGGAAAACTGGCTGCCGATTTACCTAAAAAGGCTAATCTCAGTGTGGATTCAAACAATCTCTCTCAGGTCTATTACGACACCACCCCTGATGGTAAACGGGTGCAGTTCTTTATTAAGCGGACGGTGCCAAAAAGCGCACGCATCACAAAAAACACCATTAACGTCACCCCACAAAACGACCGTAAGACAGGCTACAACTATCAAGAACTAATCCTTACCTTTCCAAAGGTTGAGTCAGGCAACGTCAAAAAATCATTGGTCTCAGAAGGATTGACCCACTGGACCTTTAAAGACCGTAACAATCGTGGGCCCTTATTTATCAACGTGCTTCAGCTGGACTTAAGCGAAGAATCCTTGATGGTACAACCTGTATTGGCCAACATGACGATGGGTTACAAGATGTCCGTTCAGAACTTTGTGCGCTCCGAACATGCCCTAGCCGGTATTAACGGATCATTTTTTAAGCCCGATGTGGGCATTACCCTTGGGATGCTTGTCGTCAATGATGAACTCATCACAGGGCCTTTGTTTGGACGTGCCACCTTTGGTCTTGATAATAATGGCAAAGCCCACATGGATCGCGTGAATCTCCATGGCTTTATTGAATATGGTGATGGTAAGCGTGTGCCGATTAACACACTCAATCAGCCTCGTGCTCGACTGGATCATACCGTTCTTTACACGCCGTTTTGGGGAAAGAAAGCACCTAATGTACCTAAAAAAGGTTATCAAGTTCTGATTCAAAATAATAAAGTCACCCATTTCTCTCAAACCACACCGCTTACCATTCCGGTGAATGGCTTTGTGGTATCGGGCCCCAACACAAAAGAATTAAAAGGCTTAAGCGATGAACTTGATAGCGGTCGTCCTGTTAACATTGTGTTTTACACGCTGCCTGATTGGTCAGCTATGCGCCACGCCATTGCCGGTGGGCCATTGCTACTCAAAGATCGTAAGAACGTGATTGATGCCCGTGCAGAACAGTTCTCTTTAAATAGCCTGGGTGCGCACGAGCCTCGAACCGCCATTGGCATTACACGTGATAATCACCTGTTGATGGTAACCGTGGATGGCCGACAAAAAGGCACCTCGGTAGGGATGTCACTCAATGAACTGGCGCAACTTATGGCCAGCCTTGGGGCGGTGGATGCAATGAACCTAGACGGGGGCAGTTCAACACAAATGGTGGTAGGTAATCGATTGACCAACAAACCATCGAGTGGTGGTGGGGTTGCTGTATCAACCGCCTTAGTTGTGATGCCTTCTAACAAATAACAAAATAATCCACACAACGAAACGCATTGCCTTTATTGGGGTTTTAAGCTATGTTAATAGGCAGTTTCATCCAACACAAACAACCTTAAATAATCTTAAATAAATTTTCAAAAGAGGCTGGGGATAGCTTAATTTATTTGTGTTTAGACCCGTTGCTTTTAAATTTATTTAATCCTATCTATCGAGTTAGAGCATCCTTGTGATGTAAGCAAATACAATAACAAACGTGTTGGATTATCAGATTCATTATTGTTGCGCTGCTTTTCATTGTTATTTTCAGGATAGTTACTCCCCATGATCATGTTACAAATCGTCTCCAAGCAAAAACGTCATCTGTTAAACCACTGTGTTTTATTGGCGTCACTCGCATTCATTTTTATAACAAGCGTCGTTCACGCTGCAACAGGGCAACTTGCTTCGATTACTTATAACGGCAACCAGCTTACCGTCACCACAACCACTGAGATTAGTAATCCACAGTGGGAATATTGGGGCAGCACCTTTAACGGGCGCGCTACGCAAATGATTGTGATCGATCTGGCCGATACCCAAGCAGACCAACAGCGTTTTTCAGCCGTTTCAACACAAATCCTTCGTGCTTACCCCGAGGTAAAGCGCTTGGTCTTTATGCCGTTAAAGTATCAAAACCAAAACGTACTGCGTGTGGTTTTTGAAGTGGATGCAAAAAGCAGCCAAAACGGATTGAAGCTGAGTCAGCCCGAACCCAATATGTTGTCATTAATGTTGCAAGCCCCCGCATCAGTACAAACTCGTACACCGCAACAAACCAAACAGCTTTATCAGCTTGATAACCCCTCTGAAAATACCGACGAGGAAGATCAAGAGCATGACATTGTAGCCGATATGAAAATCACAAAATCAACACCGCACTTGGCTGCTGTAAAACTCAAGCTGGCTGCAGCTCAAGAGCAAAACTCAAAATATAAAAAAGCACTCATCAAATCGAGCCAGAACGAAAGCCGCCTCAGTGACGAATTAAAAAATTACCATCGCGCAGCATCAGAATCAAACACTGAAAAACTACGGCAACAACTTGTTTACGCTCAAACACAACTCGACACGAGTGAAAAAGAACTCGCTCAACTCAAGCTAAAAATGAGTCGCCTAGAAAAAAAGCAAAAGGTGTTAGATGGTCATCTTAAAGCCGTGATTGAAGAGAACGTGCGTCTGCAACAAAAAATGAAAAAGCGTCGTCATGCGCCATCACAACAGGGTTCTGAAACACCTATGGTCACAAAACTCGTGATGCAACTTCAGGATGTCATTAAAGAACGTGATGCACTTCAAGAAGAATTAAGACAACGGGCAAAGTTCCAATCGACCGAACCCACACCTGAAACAAACTCTAGTAATAGAAACTTTGCATCCACAGCACCTTCAGCCATTGATGAAATGTTACCTATGATGGAACAAGGAAGTACGATTGCACGTCCTGCTGTTTTAGCAACCCCATCAACGGTCACTAGAACAACGACAAACGGTGTTGAAATCATCAGTTCAACCAAGTCTCTGGTCACCATGTCGGAAAACCTCTTTCAAGAATCACAACAAGCCCAAACGAATCCATCTACAACCGCACCGCCCCTTGAAAATGTTGCTAACATTGCGGCATTAAAAAACCAAATTGCCTCTAAGCCTAGTGCCTATGATGCGTATATTAAACTCTCTAAAATTTACTTATCCCAGAATGAACCTCAGCATGCCGAGCGTGTTTTGAACAATCTAATTTTAATGGACCCGACTTACGCTGATGCCTATAAACAACTTGCACTAGCTTACATGCAAACCAACAGCCCTGCCAAAGCACGTGCTACCATTGAAACCTATCGGCGCTTAAAACCCAATGATGCTAATATTGTTGAAATAGACGACACACTCCATTGGCTCATCAAACAGAATCAAGCACAATAAGGTCTTTAACTAACAACTTTTTTTTATTACTTTCGTTTTCGTTATTTTACGTTTTACCTAATTTAAAACGAGATCAGAGGAACCCCATCATGTCCTTCCAAACCTTCGTTAGCAAAACAACCCATTCCATCAAAAAAAATACGGCGCCTGTCCTATTGGCTCTCAGTATTGCCCTAGGCGGTAGTGTTGTTAGTAGTTCGCTGTCACCCAATTGGTTAATTCAACCTGCCTATGCAGCAAGCCACGTCTTACT
>CAYGPY010000113.1:8155-8748 GCA_964351765.1 uncultured Vampirovibrionales bacterium | reverse complement strand
ATCATACGTCGCTCAAGAGACAAATCTTTTTCACGCTGATAGTAATCGTATAACGCCCCGTGCAAGCGCAAGCGCTCAAAATCAGCAAGCTCTTTATACAAGGTGCGTTTCACTTGATGGTACAACTCATACCCCGGTGAAAAGCTCGATGTCGATGAGGAAGTAGGGATATCAGTCGCATCGTTGGATTGGCTTTCTTTAGCCTGTAACTGATTTTTTCTTAAATGGCGCAGCACCTCTTGAGGTGGGTAGGTAATTTTAATGACAGGGCGTAACACCGTTTGCTCTACCGCATCCATATCACGTTCAAACTCATCCGATTGTATTGCCTCATCATCAGGATAGGCGTAACGCGACAACGCCGTCATGCCTTTCAAACTAATCGGATGGCGCAATAAGCCGGTAACGGTCATCGCTTTCTTCATCTCTGGCGAGAGACTCTCGGTAATAATCGATAGCATTCCTTGAACAGGGGTACTGCCTAATCGATCGGGGCGGCATAACTCTTGAACAAGTTTGCTCATCGGGTGGCCGTTTTTTTGATGCAAATACAGCACCGTCTTTAACAGCCACGGATACCCTGAGCACAATTT
>CAYGPY010000113.1:0-8145 GCA_964351765.1 uncultured Vampirovibrionales bacterium | reverse complement strand
ATTTATACAAACGCTGAAGATCGTCGGGTTCGACTAAATCGCGTGTGTTTTTTTGGATGTAAGCAATGGCCTGTTCTTCGCGTAATCCTTTTAGGCGCAAGTCCATTAACTTATCTCGATTGCCTGCCATCTCGGCATGGGGCAAGCGCTGGCCCACCATCGCGAGCTTGATATTATCAAAACCTAAGAGAAAGTTGAGCACTTCTTTAAACGGCACCGATGAGAATCGATACGCACTATCGACAATGTATTCCACATTATCCAGCACAATAAACAACGGCACATGAGACACCGTGTTAAGTAAAAACGTAAGCTTTTCAAACGGATCGCGAGGCAGTTCGGTTTGTTCTGGCAGATTAAACGCGCTACACACATAAGTAATATACTCAATTAAAAATTGAATGATCTCTTCGTAGTCCGTGTGCAAGTTACAATCAAACCAAAAGAGTTGTTCTTCACCACTGCCCATCAGCTCAATCACACCACGTAATAACGTGGTTTTGCCCACACCCTGATCGCCGCCAAACAGAAATACATTCTTGTCTGGGTTATCAAGGGCTTCGGCCACCCGAATAATCTCGTCCTCACGGGTATCAAACACCGAAGGCTCATAGCGAATACAGCGCTTAGTAACAGCAAGCGGTGAAAAGGCTTTACGGCGATCGCTTAAATGCATTGATGACGGCTTTGATTTACGTTGCGGTACAAACGAGCCGTTCTTCAGACGCTCCAGAACTGACTCGCTAATAAAGCGCGCCAGTGGCGTATCTGATGAAGATTCTTCGTTGATTTTGAAAGACGTCATACTGTTTATTGTACTATTTATTTATACTTAGTTTACAGAGCTCGTCACCACAATAATTATTCTCACTTTAAAATGGAACATCCTTCTATTATGACAACCGACACAACACCCACATTCCTTGATGACAGTAACGCTCCGCTTGTTCAGCAATGGCAAGCCGATTGCGACGTGCTGGGGATTGCTGTGACTCAAGCCCAACTTGAGACGCTCGATGCCTTCTATCGTGTGCTGATTGAAACCAATCGCCACACCAACCTAACCCGCATCACCAATGAAGAAGGCTTTTTGTATCGCCACGTGCTCGATAGCCTGATTTTATCGCCCTTTATTGGCGAAGGCGACAACGTCATTGATATTGGTAGTGGTGCCGGTTTTCCAGCGATTCCACTCGCTATCTTTAGACCCGATATCACCGTTACCGCCGTGGATTCAGTTGGTAAAAAATGCCGATTTATTGAAACCGTGGCTGAGACACTGACCTTAAGTAACCTCAAGGTAGAATCAGCCCGTGCTGAAGAACTGGCCCATAAACCAAAGCATCGAGAACAATATGATATAGCCCTTGCCCGTGCTGTGGCGAGCCTGCCCCTGTTGCTTGAATTTGTGAGTGGCTTCATTAAGCCCTCAGGCATGTTTATTGCCAGTAAAGGTGAAAAGGCGGCCTATGAACTGGCCATCAGTAAAAAAGCAATGGATACGTTATCACTGGATTTAGAAGACCACCTTGAAGCGCCTGCCACCCATCCTGAAACCGAACAGCTGGTGCACCCCTTAATGGAAGGCGGTCAGCTCCTTATCTTTAGTAAAATTGAACCCTTAGACTCACTGTATCCAAGAAATGCGGGAGTCATAAAGAAGAATCCCCTGTAGAATAAGAACAATCTTCATTATCAAATCAGCAATTAGAGAGGGACCATCACGATGAGTGATCGATTTTCACCAAACAAATTTAATTTTAACAACGAACAAAGCACCATGTATATCTTTATCGCCGTAGGTATCGTGTTCTTACTCAGTCAAGCCTTTACCGTTATTGATCCGGGTTATCGTGGTGTAAGTGTGACCTTGGGTAAGGTAAGCCCTAACTTTAGAAGTGAGGGGCCTGCATTCAAAATGCCTTTCATCGAAAACATTGTTAAAGTACCGATTAAACAGATCACCACTGAAGGCGTAGCCGAATGTTACAGCAGTGACTTGCAGACCGTAAAAGTGCATTACAAAGCCCTTCACCGTATCCCAGAGGGTCGCGTGGTTGAACTCCTTCGTCAGATTCAGGGTAACCCTTACGATGCGCTTGTGGAGCCTCGTATTCAAGATGCACTCAAGCAGGTGACGGCTCGCTACCGTGCTGAAGACCTGGTTAAAAACCGCGAAGAAGTAAAACGACAAGCCATTGCGATTATTAGAGCAACACTCAAGCTCGAAATGGGAGCCGACACAAGTGACTTGAATGCCGAAAAAATCAAGCAACTCAATTCCAAGTCCGTAGTACCGTGGGTGTACGTTGAGGATTTACCGATCAGCAACATTGATCTCACCGATGAGCTTGAAAAGGCGATCGAACTCAAACAGATTAAAGAACAAGAAGCACTCGCCAAAGAATACGAACTGCGTAAAGCAACCAAGCAAGCAGAAATCGTTATTGTAGAGGCTGGGGCTGTAGCCAAAGCGATTGAGATCAAAGGGAAGGCATTACGTATGTCACCCGATGTGATTGAGCTTGAGATTGCCAAAAAGTGGGATGGTAAGACACCAACCACTGTTGTTGTAGGCAAAGGTGGCGGTAACGTATTGTTACCACTGCGCTAAGCTTTGTTTAATCCCAACAGTTAAACACACTATCAAAAAGCCCTTTGAACATGATGTTCAAAGGGCTTTTTTTAATGAGGGGGAAAACTATGTTTAACTTAGGCTTAACTAAGGTTGTTTTGAACCTTGCGAACCACGTTTGGTTGGCCTTCTTTATCCATCAAGTCGGCCACATCACGCAAGAAGTTTAACACTTCTGGGTTATCTGGCAATGGATCCGAGGCATTACCGGCTTGATTGGCAAACATACCTTGATTCAATCTTGCGTTTGGTGCGGTTGCTCTACGTGAGGCTGGTTTTCTGAATGGCGCTTGAGGCGCTTTACCAGCGGCCTGAGGGCGACGGGTAATATCTTCACGAAGGTTCGCACGTTGAATCGCTTCACGGCGAATCTGCTCTTGACGATCCATCTCGGAACGCAGGGCGGTATCACCAATGGTGCGCTTACGGTTTACTTCAGGCTTAATGCTTGGGTGTCCAACACGACTTGCACCAGGCTTCGCTGAAGGCTTACCGGATGGCTGCTTCTTGGTTGTTGGCTTTGCAGCCAATGCATTGTTTTGACGTGCATACTGACTGGCCACTTGACGTTGAGAAACAGTCTTTGTATTAGGTTTTGCAGCAGGACGTTGATTCAATGACGGTGACGCAGGGCGTGATGCCACTGGTGAACGACGCTGAGGTGCTTGGGCTTGCTGGGGATTTTGTCTTGGTTGTTGTCTTTGTTGGCGTGTTTGCTGGGGTTCGCCACTTAAAGAGCGCAATCCAATTGGTGAGCCACCTTGTTGCTGACGTGCGTTATGCGCCATCATCTGCTCAAAGCTCGCTGATTGTTCTTGATTACCTTGATTCATCATTGCGTTGCGTGCTGCTTGACGGAAACCGCCACCTTGACGTTGTTGCTGATGCTCATCTTGATAATACTGTTCTTCAGCTGCATTGGCGTTCATTGAAATACGTTGTACCTTGTGGCGAATAAACCCAACAAGACCAATAATTAATAAACCCAACAAGCCAAAAGCCAATGAATCGGTTACTGAAGGTTGGTTCAACCAACGACCTGCTTTATCCACAAAGGTTTCGCTACGAGCGATACTATCGGTTGTGGCCAAGCCGGTTTGCTCATCCAAATGAGCCAATGCCATCGGTTCGCCATCATTATTACTAACACGTTCGCCGGTTTGCGCGTCATCAATAAAGAAACGATCATCTAATAACTCGGCATCATCGATTGAGGTTTCAGGAATCGTGTTTGATGCTTCTTCAATGTTTGTATCGGTTGCAGATGATTCTATGTTTTTTGCTTTCGCAATCGTATTGCCGTTTAATGCGGTTGATACGTCTGATGGCTCAACAGGGCTCACATCAGAAACGGCCAAGGTTGCTGGGTGCATATTTTCTTCAGCCATCGCATCGATCGCGGCTTCGGTGCGTTCAGCAATTTGACGTGTAATCTCTTGGGTGCTGTTCTTTTTAGAGGCCACTTTGGTTGCATCCACAATTTTGTTTACGGAAATAGTAGGTCGAGCCAACTCATCACCACGCACAATCAATCGGATACGCTCGTTACGCATCGGTTGAATTACAACGTGACTAATATTATCGGCATCTACAAAGTTGGTGTTTACCGTGTGGTTTTGATCCACACCTGAAATTTCAAGAACCAGTTTATTGTTACTGGCCTTAACGCGTTTGTATTTGATGGGGCCATCCGCCACAAGCCGAATATCAGTGGTGCCATTCTCGGTGGTAAAGTCCACACGATTGAGGTTGGCCAAATCACCAGCCCAAGCACTTAAGGAACTTAACCCAACGGCTAGGCCCGAGGTGATTAAGGCGCTTAATAAAACGGCGCTGATGTTTTTTCTGCGGAATGTTGTCATCATCTTTACTCTCTTCATCTGCTCGTAACCACCATCAAAATCAACATTACATCTGTTGGCTTTTGTAAGTTACTAACGTTTGTTACTCGTTCTGTGTCGCAAGTTGGTTTGATGTCATTTAAAACAGAAGCAATACCACTCTCTAAAAACCTGTTTTAAATCTGTTTCAAATTTGGGCGCAACATTTAATTAGAACATTGCTGGTGCCACATCGCTAATAAATAGCGTGGTGAAAAATACTGAACCAAATATAAGAACCTACATGCACAATACAAGTATTTAGGTCCCTATTCATCAATCATAAGGTTGAGTTTAGGTGTACACCCTCCTAAAAAGCCCGTAAAACCCCACTAAAAAGAGGGGTTTGTTATCGAAACCCTCCATTTCCTAAGCTATATAAAGTAGATCTTCAAGATCGAAGGCCACGACAAATAAGCCAAGAACTCGGCCATCTGGAGGAGTGAAAGAAGGAAGCGAAACCCGTTTAAATCAGTCGAATTGGAATTATAAACAACTATCTGAACAATGGCTTACAATCTAGCACAATGGGGCGATCCCGAGTTATAATTCATTGTTCTCACATTTGATAGTTGCAACGATTGATTTCGAATTACTTACTTATTTGAAAGGATCAAACCCCCATGCTTACGATGCCTACCTTTGGTTACTCACTGGGTCAGGTTAGCAATGTTGTACGAAAACTACCTGAGCAAAACAACGCGTCACCAAGTCACTTAAAACCGCTTGCCCAAGATACGGTGCAATTCGGTAAAGCTCAACAACTCAACTCACAGGGCGTCCCTCACTACGTTGACGATGAATACTGGGACTAACTCAGCTTAAAACACAACCTTAAATAAAACTTACACACACTAAAAAGGCGATGAAGATATCATCGCCTTTTTTAATACAAAACTCTCTCGTTCCGTCATCCTGAGCGTAGTCGATGCCGGAGTCGTTTGCGAGCGTAGTGAGCATTACGAATCAGGTAAAGCGAAGCAAGGATCTCCTACGTGGGGGTATTGCTCCTACCATGCACATCACCGATGGCACATTGTTTCCACCAAGGGAGATCCCTCACTTACGTTCAGGATGACATCGTGATTTTGATGGCAAGTCGTTCCCATCACCCTTAAAGATGGATTCCCGCCCGCGCGGGAATGACGAATTGGTCAAAGCATGAAAATAAAATGCACTCGTATTACTGTTAATTAGTATTCAATCCCTTTGCGAGCCTTAACGCCAATATCCCAGTAGTGTTTAATGGGGCGCATTTCGGTTACGAGGTGCGCCATTTCGATAATTTCAGGGTGAGCCCGACGGCCGGTGAGAACCACTTCGAGTTCTTGAGGCTTGTTCTCCAGCGCCTCTTTCATTTCTTCAACCGAAATAAAGCCCATATCAATGGCAATATTGGCTTCATCCATCACAATCATGTCGTACTTGCCACTTTGAATGGCACGCTTGGCGATTTCCCAGCCGTTCATAATTTCAACCGCGTCTTCTTCTTTCATGTTGTGGGTAAACACAATGCGATTTAAGCCGGCTTGGACAATGGTGAGTTGCTTCGCAATTTTAGAACTAAGCTGGCGCGCGGCAAACAGTTCGCCATAATCATCACCGCCCTTGGTAAATAAAATCACCAGCACATTCATCCCACGCCCAAGCGCACGAAAGGTAAGCCCCAATGAGGCGGTGGTCTTACCCTTGCCATCACCCGTGTACACCTGAATATAGCCCAACTTACCAAATGCGGGATTCACCAAGTCTTTCTCGTCAATAGGTTGATCCACAACAGGCTCGGTGGCATTATCAGATGAGGTGGTCATAAGTAAGGGGGCTCTCTATCAAAGTTAAATCTCTATAACCCCATTCTATATTGAAGCAAGCCCTAAACACAATCTGTGTAACGAACTTTCAAAAGACAGCAACAATCCAGATTCAAACTCAACGGCAACTATCCAAACGCCAAGGGCAACAAGTCTGTCTCAACAATTCATCCCAGCCCCGCCCTATCATTGTCTCCCTCCCCGTCATTCCCGCGCAGGCGGGAATCCATTGCACACAAGGAGCATCCAGCACCCACTCAACCTGTTACCTTAAAAAACCACGTCATCCTGAGCGTAGTCGAAGGATCTTCATGTGTGGGAATGACGGGGAGGGGGCAATCTCTACAGCACACGGGATTTTCGTTTGAGTAGGAGTAGCGCTAAGGCGAGTAGTAGGAATAAGGGGAGCCATGCGGCGATGATGAGCGAGTAGTTCACGGGTATCATCCCGCCAAAGGTGAACAGTTTGGCCTTACCAAAGGCTTCGGTGGCTGATTGCAGTACGTAATACAAAAACAGCACCAGCAACGCAAACACAAACCCACGCTGAGAAGCCTGCCTTGGTGGGGTTATGGCGAGCGCCACACCAATCAAAATCAGCCCAATGCAACTCAACGGCATGGTTAGTTTTTTCCATAGCGACAGATAGGACTTTTTCACCACGTGCTTACCCAGGGCTTCTCGGCGTTTGATGACACTCATCATCTCCCAGAAACTCTGTTCGTCTGAGTCAATATGCACCCCTTGGCTAATACTCTCTAGTTCCTCGGCTCGGCGCTCATCGCGAGACTCACTGCTCATAATATTCTTCACCAAAAAGGAATCCGAATGCACGAAGGTCAGATGATCATTGTCATCGCTTACGGCGTAGATGTTGGCGTTAAAAAAGCGCCAACCAATTTCAGGATCCCACTCACCCGACTTGGCCTGAACCACTTTGAGCAAGCCCGGCTTGGACATATCAACAATAGTGCTTCCGCCCAACTCACGGCCTTCATAATGACCCACATAAATAATTTGCTTTAGGTTGCGATCGCTATCATAGGCCTTAAACAAGAAGCTATCACCCCCAGCAGGCAAGCGAGCCTCGGCAACAGCCTTACGCTGTAGGAGTTCGGTTTGGTGATTACAAAACGGCACAATAAAGTCATTGAGTGTATACGACATCAATGCCACCAAGATCCCCATAAACAAAGCCGGACGCACCAATCGAGACAGGCGAATACCGCTGGTTCGCATCGCAATAATTTCAAAATCATTGTTGAGCTTGTTATAGGTCATCAGCACAGCTAAAAACGCACTGGCGGGTAGCACCAACGAGATACTTCGAGGCAATTGCAAGCCAATCATCGTCAACATCATCGAGGGCGAAATACCGTATTTACTGGCTTCTTGCATAAAGTCGAGCAAGGTATCCGAGAAGAAAGCGATCAGCGTAAACACAATCACGCCAAGCAGAAACTGCTCTAGCAGCTGCACATAAATATAGCGATCAAGTAAACGGTTCTGCACGATATGTCCTTATCACAGGGGTTGAAGGGGGTACTCATCAGCGAGTTATTGATAGTATTTTATCTCAAACACTCACGTAAAAGTAAGCCAAAAATAGACATCCCTTCGACATTAAAAAGCACTCCTCTCAAAGGGTTTTAGGCGTTTAACTGTACTCAAAACGTGCTTTATGGTTAAATATGCCTTCACTGACACGGTGTCACGTTGAACTCAAAAACCTTAAGAGAAACCAAAGTTTTTTAATCTTCAACGTAATCTGTGATACTGTTGTTATTACTGAGTTTTAAAGCTATTTAAATGACAAAGG
>CAYGPY010000112.1:1180-8790 GCA_964351765.1 uncultured Vampirovibrionales bacterium | reverse complement strand
TGTTACAAAAATTATAGCGAAAACATCAATTTTACTCTTGTTTGGTCTTTGTTATAACACAGCATCGTTATAGAATACGAGTACTTATGAGCACAACAATCAATCAAACGAACCCAACACCCCCCTCGTCCAATCTGCCCAACACAGACGATGGCTTACTTCAGCGTATTATTAGCTGGGTAACCACACCCACGGGTATGTTGGTATCCACAGCTGTTTTAGCGCTTTGGGTGATGTATTTTTATGGCCTCGGAAGCTACCCCCTCTTTGATGTGGATGAACCCCGCTATGCCGAAACCGCCCGTGAAATGATTGAAAGCGGCAACTGGATTACCCCCACATTCAACTATGAGCCTCGCCTTGTAAAGCCGGTTTTATTTTACTGGCTAATTGCCCTGAGCTACAAAGTATTTGGCGTGACCGAATTTGCAGCTCGGCTGGTTAGTGCTTTAACGGCAACCGCCGTAACTTTGGGCACGGGTTATATTGGTTATCGCGTGGCCGGTTGGCGCTTAGCCTCTATTGCTGTCATCTTACTGGCCACCTGTGTTGAGATGGTGGCACTGTCTCGGGCTTCTGTGACGGACATGACGCTGTCGGCCTTTATTGGCTTAACGCTGTGGTGTTGTTATCTCACCGTCCATAAATCAACTCGGTGGTGGCTACTGGCAGGTGTCTTCTCTGGCCTTGCCATCTTAACCAAAGGCCCTGTTGGTATTGTATTGCCGGGTACCGTTTTAATGCTCTATGGTTTTATGTCAAACCGAGTTAAACCCGTCTTCTTCAATCGCTATTTTCCTTTGGCCATTGTTATTGCACTTGCCATAGCCCTACCGTGGTTTGTATTGGCGTATTTAGAAAACGGCGATACCTTCTTACAGATCACGCTGGAGAACAACTTTGGTCGCTTTTCAGGCAAGCAAGCTTATCACGTAGAACCATGGTATTACTTCTTCATCGCACTTCCTTTGGGCTTCTTACCATGGTCCTTCTTTTTGCTTCCAGTGGTTGGCTTGGCACTTAAGAAAGGGGCTTCGCATATTAAGAACGCTTATCAAAGTACAGGTGAGGGTATCGCATCACCCACCGTTGAGAATGTATTTGTGTTTAGTAGCTTATGGGCTGGGTTTATCTTTGTCTTTTTCTCGGCCAGTTCCACCAAACTCTTTTCGTATATTTTGCCTATGTATCCAGGGCTTGCCATGGCCGTTGCCGCCATGTTTTATATGTGGTGGTTTAACACCACTAGCGATACAGAGCCCGACAAGGCGGTCGTTTTATCCAAATTCAATCACGTCCTCACCGCAATGGCTTGGCTTACCGCTATTACATTAACGGGTGCCGGTGTCTTTGCTTTATTTTTCTTAGGAGGTTTATCTCCTAAAATCGCAACCACACTCGATCAACTTCCGATGCTCTCGCCGATCATTATTTTAGTCCTCACGGGTTTTATTATTTTAGCCAGCATGTGGCACAAGCAATGGTTTGTAAAAGGCTTTGTTTTAGGGCTTTTATGCTTCTTCACCGCCTGCCTTATTGGTATTCACAAACTCTTACCCGCCGTTAATCAGCTTACACAAGGCGCCTTATTAACATTTGTTCACACAATTCAAAACCACCCTCTAACGCTCGGCAATGCTAACAATAGCAACTCATTGCCCCCTATCCTGTCCTATGAGATTACAAAGCCAAGTTTAACTTTCTACACACGTAGAAAAATTCATCACATTGATAAAGATGATTATGCTAAACTGTCAGGCATCCTAGCCAGACACCAACAGGCGTTTGTAATTACCAAGCAGGGGTTTGTAGACCTTCTTATCGAAGCAAAACCCGCCCATGTCACGATGACCACGCTTGACGAAAAAAGCCACTACAGTCTTGTTCTTCTCTCCAATTAATCCTATTTATAGCACTGATTTCCCAATAACAAGGATACCGATGTCCATGACTTCAATGCCCCCATCACCGGCAAACACTGCCCTTCTTGATCCTCAAGCCAGCACCAATCCAGCTGCACCTCAAATCGATATTCCAGGCTTCAGACCTCAGCCTAAAGCCTTACTTGATGTGTCGTTCATCATTCCTGTTTATAACGAAGAAGAAAACGTACTGCCTTTAGTTAAAGAAGTAACCGCTACCGGTGAGCGATTAAACCGCTCGTTTGAAATCGTGGTTATTGACGATGGCTCCTCAGATGGCACACTCAAAAAACTACGTCAGCTCTGTACTGTTTATCCACATCTTCGTGTGGTTAGCCTGAACCGCAACTTTGGCCAAACACCCGCAACAGCTGCTGGCTTTGCCGTTGCTCGTGGCAAGTACTTTGTTGGTCTTGACGGTGACTTGCAAAACGACACCACCAACGTGCCTGATCTAGTAGACATGTTAGAAAACGAAGAGCTTGATATTATCAGCGGATGGCGCAAGGACCGTAAGGACAACGCCATTAACCGTAAGCTTCCGTCAATCATTGCCAACTGGCTGATTGGTGTGGCAACCGGCGTTAAAATTCACGACAACGGTTGTTCATTAAAAGTGTACCGTGCCGAAGTGGCTCGCCAAGTGCCTCTATATGGTGAAATGCACCGCTTTATTCCAGCACTCGCTAGTATTGAAGGTGCGCGCATTAAAGAAGTGCCTGTAAAACACCGGGCTCGTCTACACGGGGAAAGTAAGTACAACATCTCTCGTACCTTTAAAGTGGTTCTGGATTTGATGACCGTTATCTTTATGAAACGTTTCTTCACCCGTCCATTGCATATGTTTGGCCGTGCTGGCTTGGCACTGTTCTTTGTGGCCTCTCTGATTACGGTTTACTTGGGTGTTGATAAATACATCTTTAGTAACGACATCGGCACACGCCCAATGCTTATCCTTAACATGCTGCTCATTATGACCGGCGTGCAATTGATTAGTACTGGCTTAATCGCTGAGATTCAAGTTCGTACCTACTTTGAATCTCAAGGTAAAGCCATCTACAAAATTCGTGAAATCATTGGTGGCTAATCGTCAAGCCAATGCCATTACAAAAGACCAATTAAGCATACAAGCGCCTGAGATTAATAGTTTCAGGCGATTTTCTTTTAAATTAGGTTGTCGCCACATAACACCTTGATGAAAACTACTGTAAAATAAAATGTCACTTTGGCATGCTTAGGTTGCCACTCATGTTTATGATCAATAAGCGAGTTACCCTCTGAAAGAAAAGCTCAAAAACAAGAGACTCCTGATGGCACTCAAGCTAATACTAAGTATTGGCCTGCTAGCGTTGATTGCTAAAAATACCGATTTAGTGGGCACGTGGGAAATCATTAAAGACACCTCTTGGTATTTCATTCCTCTGGGCGTCGCTTTTTTCGCACTCATTATGATCTTGAGCACCTTACGTTGGGATATGATGGCTCGTCCTCTTGGGTTTCATCTACCCATTAGACGCTTATACGAGATGTATTTCATCGGTCAGTTTTTATGCCTGTTTTTACCGAGCTCCATTGGGGGCGATGTCGGCCGCATGTATCTAATGGCTAAAGAGACGGGCCTTAAAAAACGCCATGCATTAATTACATTAATCGCTGAGCGCGGCATGGGCTTCTTAGGGCTGATGACCGTGACAGCCGTGGCACTCAGTCCTTTATTTGTAAGTCCCTTACCACAAGGCTTATGGCTTCCGTTTATGGGCGTTGTGTTGGTAAACCTCATCTTAATTTTAGTACTTCGACAAATACCCACGGACAAGCTAGCAAAACGATGGAAGCCGCTTGAGCTCATTCATGATTGCCGCCCTTACTGGCGTAGCCGTAAAGTCATTGTGTTTGGCTGGCTTTACGCCATTGTTTTTCACATTGGGATGACGGCCCTGCTTAAGATGATTGCCTATGCGCTCGGGATGGACGTCTCGTGGCACTATATTGCACTCACCTACGGCATTGTATCATTGGTCACTCTGCTTCCAATCAGCCTGAATGGCTTAGGTCTTCGAGAAGGTAGTTTTATTAAACTACTTGGCTTAGCGGGTGTCTCCAATGAAACCGCACTGGCTTTTAGTGTCTACTTTTTACTCATCACCACATTAGCCTCGCTTTATGGGGGGTGGTTCATGTTACGCAGTGGCTTACGTTCCGAGGATCTTGAAGATGCCGAGGACGAACTTTCGGAAAGTACAGCCGACACAATCGAAGCAAAGTAGACCAAACCACAAGATCTCTCAAAGTATTGTAAAACTAATGCTTTACCCCGATCGTTGAATGTGAGAAAATACAATGAACCATCATTATCTATATAGTTCATTGAACATTTGATTCAGTTCCCCGTCAAATTCATCTCGGCTAGTACAAACAATTGCAGCCAAGTATGTCGCCAATTTTTAAACGTTTAAGGATATGTATTCTGTGACTATCTTCCAAGTCAATACAACACCCCTCAAGTCCTGTATCACAATTGGCTTGAGTGTTTTACTACTCGGGCTTACTTGTGTGCCAAGCTTGGCACAAACCACCGAAAAAGAAGAAGACACAGGTCCAACACCCCTCTCTGATTTTGCTCCTGATGAAATTGAGAGCACCCGTGGTAACACCTACGATCAAAGTTTAACGATTAACCGCATTAGTATTGAAGGCAACCAGTTGATTCCTTCTGAGCAAATTAAATCCTCGATGCTAGCTCGCCCCGGATCGCTGTATAGCAAAAACACTCTTAAGACTGACTTGAAGCGTATCTACAAGCTTGGTTACTTTACTGAAAAAATTAAGGCCGTTCCCATTGCAACCAATCAAGGGATCCACCTGCGAATTGAAGTGCAAGAAAACGCCCCCGTGACCGGTGTAAACATTGAAGGCAACACCATCATTGAAGATTCCGAGCTTCAAGCCATCTTTGCCGATCAAACCGGTCTGCCTCAAAACATTGGTCAGCTCAACGAGAGCATTGAAAAAGTAGAACAAATGTATGCCGAAGAAGGCTATGTACTGGCTCGTGTAACCGGTATTGCTGACGACCCCGATGGCACCATCAACCTTGAAGTCTCTGAAGGACGCATTAACAACATTGAATTTGTGGGTAATCGCAAAACCAAAGACTTTGTTCTTAAACGTGCGATGGCCGTTAAAGAAGGCACTATATACAATGAAAAAACACTGAGTGAAGATTTAAAGCGAATCTTCTCCACGCAATCGTTTTCTGATGTGCGTCGTGTTATCAGTGTTTCACCTGACGACCCTGATAAATACAACTTAACCGTTGAAGTTGATGAGAAAAAGACCGGTGCTATTTCTCTGGGTGGTGGTATCGATACTGGTACTGGTGCTTTTGGTTCAGTAGGTTACAACGATCCGAACTTCTTAGGACGCGGACAAACATTCAGTTCGGTGTTTGCTGTTGGTACAGGTGTTATTGCTCGGAACCAAAGCACACAAGCAAGTGCCCGTACATATCAATTTGATGTAGGTTGGACCAACCCCAGCTTATTTGAAAGTGTGAACTCGCTATCAACCAACGTATACGGTCGTGACTACGGTAGTTTCAATGTCCCTCTGGGTGTTGAACGTCGTATTGGTGGTGAAGTGGCTTGGGCACGTCCATTACTCTCCGTGAGAAACACCTCCTTTGGCTTGGCCTTACGTGGTGAGCGTGTTAGCTTGCGTGAATTTGCTAGCGACAGTGATTTACAAGACCTCAACATTACCGATGATGAGCGAAGCGATCAATTGGATGGCGGCACCTTCATTTCACTATCACCAACGCTTGCCTTTGATAGCCGTGATAACCGGATTGATCCAACCAAGGGTTTCTTCAGCACTGTATCGATGACGGGTGCCTATGGTCTAGGGGCAAGTTCATACGGAACCGTAAACGCCAACGTGCGTAAATACATGAAAATCTATAAAGGCATCACGCTTGCTTTAAATGCCCAAGCAGGTAGTTCCTTACTGGGTGACATCCCAACCTTTAACATGTTCCGACTAGGTGGCGCGTACTCTGTGCGTGGTTTCCAAGAAGGGGGTCTTGGTATCGGTAACGGCTTCATTTCAGGTACGGCTGAATTACGTTCTAAGCTCCCAATGATAGGCAAGCTCAAAGATATTCCTGTTCTCAACACAATGGCATTAGCGACCTTTGTGGATGCGGGTCAACTGTTTGACGAATCAAGTATTAACACCAGCATTGGCAGAGCCGGTGCTGGTGCCTCCGTCGGTGCTGGTATCCGCGTTACGGTGCCAGGCCTTGGCCCAATCCGTATTGACTATGCGGTGCCTATTATGGGTGGTGGCGGTGACTTCACCCGATCCTTCAACTTTGGCGTCGGTCAAATGTTCTAGAGCAGCCTATGCGTGCTTCATGTCTGGAACATTCTGTCCTCTCATCGTCTAAAGTATCATTGGGTTCAAGCTTTCTAAAAGTAGTGATTTTACTCTATTTGATTGAAGTGCCTGAGATTAAAGCCTTGTCATTCCTATGGTTTTCTGGAATAATCAGTAAATTACGGATGATAAAAAACGTGATAAACGACGCTTTTTCACTCTTAGTGAGTGCTGAAGATCATCATAAAAAACACAGTAAAAGATTTAGAATATACCCATATGGCTAGATCCAATTCAGGTCTAAAATTAGTAATATTGTTGAAATTGAATTTATTGACAGGGAGTCCTCATATTATGAAAAAATTATTTGCCGTTCTTATTACAACTGTTATGATGCTATCCACAGTATCTTCAGCCTTTGCTGAAAACATTGGTACTGTTGATTTTGAACGTCTTATCCGTTCTTACACAAAAGCGCAAAGCTTTTCCGATGACAGCAAGTTAAAAGAGCAAGAACTTGCTACCTTGCGTACTGGCTTCATTAAACAATTGCGTGAAGCTAAAAATTCTCAGTCCAACAATCCTGTTGCACTTGAGAAACTTGAAAAAGAACTTCAAACTCAGCTTGATTCTAAAATTAACGAAACACGCAACTGGATGGCGTCTAAATCCAAAGAGCTTGACGAAAGTATCCAAGGCGCGATTAAAACCGTTGTGACAACAAAGCAACTCGATATCGTTATCTCCAAGCAATCTGTATTGCACGGTGGTACTGATATTACTGGTGATGTGATTTCCATCTTGAACCAGTAATCATCATCACTGGTTAACACCTAAAATCAAAACTAAAAACACCGGTTGTTCCCTTTGGACTCAGCCGGTGTTTTTGATTTCTCTTTTCAACTACTCTTGTTACAGTGTATACGGTCAATTTTTACAGTTTGTAATACGAAAACAACCGTGTAACTGCTATTATAGCCTTATGAGCGGGACAGCCACCAACAAACACTACGACACACTGCATTCAATGAATGTGGTGCCTGATGATGCCACACCGATGGTGCGGCAGTTTTTAAACGTGAAAAAAGATTACCCCGGTGTGATTTTGTTTTATCGTATGGGTGATTTTTATGAAACGTTTTTAGAGGATGCCCTGATCACAGCCCGTGTTCTTGAAATCACACTCACCGGTCGCGATGCGGGTAAATGTGGACGCATCCCGATGGCGGGCATTCCTGTAAAAGCTGCCGAAACTTACCTCAACAAACTACTCACTCAAAATGTGAAAGTTGCCATCTGTGAGCAAATGGA
>CAYGPY010000112.1:0-1170 GCA_964351765.1 uncultured Vampirovibrionales bacterium | reverse complement strand
AAGATCCCTCACAAGCCAAAGGCTTGGTTGAGCGCAAAGTTGTTCGAGTGTTATCACCCGGCACCATTACTGAACAATCCCTGCTGAAGCCTGAAGAAAATAACTTTTTAGCAGCCATCACGCTCAGTAAAAAACCAGAACTCCCCTGTGGTTTGGCCTATTGCGATATCTCCACAGGCACCCTTAACACCTGTGAACTCACCTATCCACAACTCTTGTCCGAACTAAATCGTATTCAGCCGGTTGAGATTTTAGTAGAAGGCACAACGATTAAATCCCCTCAGGGCAGAGCCTTTGATGAAATCAAGCCCAATGCCCCCACTGAAATCACCACTCAATATGCCTGCACCGCTGTCAATGATATGGCCAGCAACTGGGAACACACGCAACAAAAATTACTTACCCTACTGCAAGTAGAAAACCTAAACGGATTCGAGCTCAACTCCGAAACAACCAATGCAAAAGAGTCCAGCGTTGAAAAAACGTGTGGGATGTTGGCCGCTTATTTATCGCAACAATTTATTGATGACCTGCCTGTAATGGATGGCATTCATCGCTATCGCCTTGATGAGTCGGTGCATCTGAACGCCACAGCACGACGCAATTTAGAGTTATTAGCCACAGCCAAAAGTGGCCAGTACGAAGGCAGCTTGCTGTCTGTCCTCAATAAAACATGTACCAGCATGGGTGTTCGTTTATTGCGCCAGTGGATCAGCCGTCCTTTAACAAACCTCGCTGAAATTAACAGCCGTTTGGACAGTATTGAAGAACTCACCCAAGAGTCTCGTATCCGCCAATCATTGCGTGATATTTTACCTGACGTCTATGACATTGAGCGACTTGGTACTAAAATTGCAAATCAAAGCGTACAGCCTCGTGACCTCATTGCTCTAAAACATTCGATGGCACGTCTTCCTGAAATGGCGAGTCTTCTTAAAACCACCGAGGGTTTTTATCTAGAGCGTATGCAATCCTTTCCTCCTGAGCTCTTTAAAATGGTAGCACTCATCGAACAAGCTATTGATGATAGCCCATCGATGACACTCAAAGAAGGGGGCATCTTAAAAAATGGTTTCCATCATGAATTAGATAAACTTCGCAGTGTTCTTGCCACGCACGAAGACTGGCTTAAAAACTATGAAGAGCAAGAACGCGAGCGCACCGGTGTTA
>CAYGPY010000111.1:4620-8797 GCA_964351765.1 uncultured Vampirovibrionales bacterium | reverse complement strand
ATCCTGTTTAACGGTTTAAAAAATTCCTATTAATCTATTTTTATAGAATGAGCAAATTTTAATTACACGAGATTGTATAAATTTTAAAAAAGCATGAGGCATTGAGTTTAATGAGTAAGTTGTTTCCATTTACTATGATATCCAAACCGACTCGCACTACACTTGCATTGGCAATGAGTAGCATGATTGTTTTGTCTGGGATCTTGCCATTAACAGTGGTGTTTTCGAATGCTGTGTTAACCGCACCGGCTTATGCTAATACAGCAATGATGGCGGCGGTTCACGTACCGGGTGGCCACAAAATTATTAACCTTGAAGCCTCTAACGAGAGTGTGAGAGAGGTTCTTCATAAGCTGTCTGATAAAGCAGGCTTTAACCTGATGATGGACGATTCTGTAACAGGAACGCTTTCATTGGAATTAAATCAAGTGTCTGTTGATGATGCTCTGCAGTCCATTGCCGCGTTAACGGGTGTTCAAATTGTAAAAAAAGGTGGCAGCATTTATTTAGCCATTGGCGGTATAGCAGCTGGTGAACGCGGTTTGGATAGCCAGTTTTCTAAGCTTATTAAGATTAACTATACCAATGCAAACCGTATTGCTGGTATCTTAAATGATTCTATTTTGGTTACCACTGAGGATGACCAAGCCGATAAGGCAAGCGCTGATTCTCGAACCAACAGTGTTGTAATTGTGGGCTCAGCCAAAGATATTGAATTGGCTGAACAAGCGATTCAAAAGATGGATGTACCCCGTCAAACAAAAACATTTTTCTTAAGTCACGCACAAGCCTTAGATGTGGCTGGTATGTTAACCAGTAGTATCTTTAACGATGGTCGCGGAACGCTGCAAATGCAACAAGGCGGCGGCGGTGGAGGTGCCGGCGGCGGTGGTGGCGGCGGTGCTGCTGGTGGTGGTGCTGCTGGTGGTGGACTCGTTGGTCCTGGTGGTCAACGTATGATCCCTAGTCCATTGCGTGTTGAGCAAGAAACCGTTCAAGAAGGCGAAGGTGTTAATGACTTTGGTGGCGATGATAGCTCAGGTGCTTTAAGCCGAGACATTACATTACGTGGAACCGTAAAAACAAGTCAAATGGTAAACATTATGCCTGATGGCGTTTTGGTTATTCCTGATACACGAACAAACTCTGTGACGATTATGGGTACCGTACATCAAATTGCGTTGGCCGAATCTTTGATTCCTGTTATGGATGCACAGTTACCTCAGGTAGCTATTGAAGCTTCTTTAGTTGAGATTACTGAATCGGGTGTGAAGGAATTACAGAACGGTATGGGTGTGTCTCTGGGTGACTTTAGTATCGGTTATAACAACCAAGCCCAGCCTTTAGTGGCACCTAATCCTTTTGTAACAAGCGCTGCAGCACAACCCGCAGGAAACGGCTTGGTTGGTTTGCCAACGATCGATCCTGCTGATGCTAGCTCGTTTGGACGAAGTGGTATTGGTTACACGTCTAACTCGGTTAGTCGTCGTAACGATTATGCCTTGAATGTGCGTGCTTTGATTAGTAAAAACAAAGCAAAGATTTTAGCGAACCCAACTGTGATTGCAACTCACGATACTGAGTCTGTTATTAGTATTGTTGATGAAATTGTGCGTCGTGCTACCGTTGAAATTAACCAGAACAGTGGCTTGACTACTCAGACCATTGAACTTGGTGAAGCGGGTATCGTGATGGATATCCTTCCTAAGATTGGTGAAGACGGCACAGTGAATATGCGTTTGCGTCCTTCGGTAACAACCGTACGTGCTACCACCGTGGATGCGATCGGTAACACGGTTACCTTACTAAGTCGTCGTGATTTATTAACACAAGCCGTACGTGTTCGTGATGGAGAAACCATTGTGATTGGTGGCTTAGTAAATGAGCAAGATTCCTTACGTAACGACAAACTACCTTTATTAAGTCAGTTACCTATTATTGGTGCCTTGTTCCGTGCGTCGTCAAGAACAGGATCAAAAACAGAACTCGTGTTGATGATCACCCCTCATATTTTAAATAGCACGAACTTAACACCTGTATCTTATACTTCTGCAGATGGTTACGCCGGACAATAGAAGTAAATAGAAAAATAGTTTTAATTTGTAAGATGTAATGACATTCCAATAATAATGGATGGAAAGAGAATGATGAATTTAACACGAAAAACACTCGTTAAAAAAGCAACTGCCTTAACGATGACACTGTCTTTAAGTATGGCGTTAGTTGTACAGCCAATGATGCTTTCTGCAATAGCGTCACCAGACTTAAGTGCTGATGTTAGTGTGACAGTGAACCCAACCGACCTGAATAAGCTTATTCACGTTCAAGGGACGCAAGAGATGGTGAATATGTCTCTGCATGGTGTTGAAATTAATGACATCTTAAGAGCCTTAGCTAAGCAAGGTCGTTTCAGTATTTTTATCGATGAATCGGTTCAGGGTGAAGTGAACGTTGATTTAGATAACGTGAGTATTTATGACGCACTTGAAACATTAAAAGTAGTTGGTAACCTAGCCTATTCGGTTAAAGGTAAAACCTTAATGGTTGCTACGGCTGACTCAGATCGCGGTATAGGTATGGAACGCACACAGACTGAAATTTTCCCTTTAAAACATGGTAGTGCTAGTGTATTAGCGGGTTTTCTAAACCGTACCGTATTTTCTGCTAATGATGAAGATGCGCTCGATCAAGTGAGTGCTGATTTTCATTCGAACAGCTTGATTGTTGTGGGTACCAGCAACGATATTAAAAACGTACGCCAACATTTAGACGTTTTGGATAGTCCGCGTGATATGAAAACATGGCGTTTAAGTCACGCTAATGTATTGGATGTGGCAAGCTTGTTATCATCGAGCTTATTTAACGAAGGTACGCCTAGTATTATGATGCAACAAGGTGGCGGCGGCGGAGCCGGTGGTGGCGCTGCCGGAGCCGGTGGTGCTGGAGGCGCCGCTGGTGCTAATGGTGCCAACCGTGTTTTACCAAGTATGATGCGTGTGCGAGCTGAAAACATTGAAGATGGCGAAGGTGCAAATGCAACGTCTGGTGACAATTCAAGTAGTTCTTCGGTGACCGAGGAATACACCTTGCGTGCTCGCGTAAAGCAAGACCAAGTTATTCAGGTGAATCCTCAAGGTGTTATTCTGATTCCTGATACGCGTTTAAACACATTAACCTTATTGGGTACTGCTCAACAGATTGCAATGGCTGAATCCTTGATTCCAACCTTAGATCGCAAGACACCTCAAGTCGTGCTAGAAGCATCCTTGATTGAAGTGACTTCCACCAACCGTAAAGAGCTTGGTGTGAATATTGCGGGTGATTTAAAGTTCTTTGGTTTTGGTCATAACAATACTCAAACAGCCGGTTCAAGTTTTATTAATAACCCAATCTTAAGTCGTAATACAGGTATTCCAACATCGGCCACAAGCCCGCTTGAATCGATCATGAGCTTTACAAGTAATCCTTTGGTGAACACCAGCGATTTCTTGTATCAGGTGAATGCACTTGTTTCGACCAACAAGGCTAAAATCTTAGCCAACCCAACTATTATTGCTACCCATGACAGCGAAGCCTCATTGAGTATCGTTGATGAAGTGGTTCGTTCGGCAACCACCACAGCCAACGCTGCGGGTGCTGCCGTTGGTGTGCAAGTTGAGATTGGTGAAGTCGGTATTGTTCTCAATATGCTACCTAAGATTGGTGCGGATGGTTCGGTGAATCTGCGCGTTCGTCCAACAGTTTCTACTGTAAGTAGTACTACCACAGATGTCTTTGGTAACTTGATTACGTTGCTTTCCCGTCGTGATGCGCTAGCTCAAAATGTTATTCTTCGTGATGGTCAAAGTTTTGTACTGGCTGGTTTGGTGAATGAAACCAATACGGATCTATTAACCAAAATTCCTGGACTCGGTGACCTACCTATCTTGGGTGCCTTGGGTCGTAACTCAAACCGAAATGGTCGTAAGACTGAGTTGATGATTGTCATTACGCCTCACATCATGAATGACCAAACCGATATGGCTCAGGCTAACGGTCAAAGTAATTTCCGTCCAGTGAACTTACCTCACGGAACACCTCAAACGGGCTTCCACCCTGTGGCATATCAATCTGCGCCAAGCAATTTGTATGCAACACCAAGTGCGTTGCCACCGTTGCAAAAAACAAAAACAATGTT
>CAYGPY010000111.1:0-4610 GCA_964351765.1 uncultured Vampirovibrionales bacterium | reverse complement strand
GTTCCGACACGACACAAATGCGCAAGCGCAATTGGGTCACTATCAAGAAGCACCAGGTATTCGCAAAAGTGCAGGTCGTCCTACGACCAAAGCACCCATGACGATGATGATGCTTGAGCAACAGAGTGAACGGCCAGCAGCACAATCACGTGCTTTACCTGCATCAATGCGCTCAGGTAAAAAAATGGTTAAGTTCCCCGTACTGCCGGTTTCTTCCGATAGATTTAAATAAATAAATCTAATAATAAATCATTAAAAAATACCCTCACTAACACAAAAATCGTACAAACGGTTTTTATATAAGTGAGGGTATTTTTTATTTAGAGATGCATTAGGAAGTTTTGAATTATTAGATAACGATGTTTAGACGTGTTGTTTAATAAAAGAATGTCTCTACCTGAGAGCCGAATTGAGGAGACATGACACTTGGGCTTGTCGGAGTTATCCAACGTAGAAAGCAGCGCTCTAGCGATTAAAAATCGCTTTCATAGGGTGGTGGGTAAAAAAGTATTGCGTAGTGGCACCATGGAAGTGCTAGATACCGTGCTGTCCAAGGAAAAACCTCTTGTTTCTGCTCATAAGGTTGTACCAAGCTACACGCCTAAACCTGATTTTTCTTCAAACTCATCAACAATTCTGTCATCAGTAACACCCGTAGAATTTAGTTATAAAAACATATTTGGTTTAAATTATGATGGTGCTACGGTGGCCGAGAATTTTAAAAAAATAAACAGCCCTTTTAAAAAAGGCTTTGCCCAGAAGGCATTTACTGTTCTTGATGATTCGGGCGACGTTTTGAGTAAAGGTAAGTATATTAAAGATACCTTATGGGATGTGAACACGAAGCCCGTAAAACGTTTGATGTTAGAACCGTCAAAATTAGAATCTAAAGATTGGGCTGTCGGGTTATTTCGGCTGTTTGGCTTGTCGATGATGGGAATGGGTATTGCTAAAACAACAAAAAAGATTTACGAGCATGAAAAACGGCAACAAAATGATGGCTTTCAAACACGCTCTGAGACAATAAAAGATACGTCGGTAGGCTGCTGCAAGAAAATATTAAAAAGCATCGCGAGTTGGGAGCTTGCGGGTATCACTTACGCTTTTGGACGTGCTTTCTTTGGTGGCTTATCCCCGTTAAGGTATACCACATCAATGGGGATGCTTGGTGGGGTTGTCTCTGCTGCCGTGCTTGGAACGGTGTTCAGTCGTTCAATGGATAAGTTATTTCCTGATATCTCTTGGGAGGCTTAGTCGTTTTGAGAAATACGCTCATTAATGTCATGCATCAGCAATTGTACACTCAGTTGCCATAGCTGATGTTGATAACCAATTAGAGTATCTTTTTTACCATTTCTATCTCCCATAAGAAGTACTTGATACTGATCATCTTCTTTGGAAAATACAAAACGGAAATTGGTGTGTTCAGGGTAGTCTTTCTCTAGTAATGCGCTTATTTTTGCTTGTTGCTTTGGAATGGAACGGAGCTTTTCTGTGGTTTTTAAGCTTAGTTTAAAAAATCGAGGGAGAGGCTGCGCTGATGTATCTGCAAAAAAGGGTAACCCATTAAAACCGGTTACGAACTTAGTCGTATTTCCTGAGAAATGAACACGATCGATACCAGAAGAAAGAGAGATTCGTTGCAATGGTTGAGCACTTTGTTTTGCACCAAGTGACTTGGCGCTTGGTTGTAAGTTTTGAGGAATGGATGTTGGCATGGTTGTAGAACCTATTTTGTCTTTGAATGCTGAAGGTGATACTTAATAAACACCTCTGAAGCCAAAAAAGTGCTATTGTTTGCCCGAAACCCTTAATTCTTTCTTATAGAGGGATGCGGACTGGGTAAAGCTGTGCTATATTGCCTAATACAAGTTGATTTTATATGTATTTTGGCTTGTGTGAGTACCTTGATAACTGAACAGACAAAAATCACTTCATTTTTCTTATGTCCCTTGTAATGTTGATTTGACCGGATTAACTCTCGCTTTGCTTGTTGTAATCCTGTTAACTCAGCATTATGGGGCCGATCTGGATTTGACAGGGCGGTTGACAGACGAAGATGGCGAGTCGGGGTGCTGTTCCTCGTTATAAACAAGCACACATTATAGTTGCCAAAAACGACAACGTAATCGCCGTTGACTTTGGCGCTCGTGCTCGTAAAGCTGCCTAGGTAGCCTTACAACACTAGCCAAAGTTACTCACGACAAACTGTGAGTGGCCACTGATGGTATCCAGCATGCCGAGACCATTAGTCATCTACGTATGCTAGCCCGAGCAGATGAGCATTAAGCACGGGTGAAATTCTTGTTCAGGCCCGGTGGGGTTTAAATACACTGGTATCCGGTCTTAGCTCTGGGATAAGGCATGGTCGGATCGAGACTAAGTTATTCCTACACTCGTAGATGTTTTCCGACGTGCGTTCTGGACGAGGGTTCGACTCCCTCCGGCTCCACCATTTTTTCTCCTTGGCGTCATTATAACTACCTCATCCGTAAGATTCGCAAGCTCATCAACGGCTGTGGCATCCCTCCGGCTCCACCATTTTTTCTAAAGTTCTGGGTAATCTCGTCGATACATAATTATGTACCGAATGACGAGACATAGAACATTGGGCTTCACATTGGCCGAGCTATTAATATCTCTGGCTGTTTTGGGTGTTATTGCTACGTTTACGATTCCTAAGGTGCTTCAGGGGCAGCAGAATAAGCAATGGAATGCTGCAGCAAAAGAAGCTGCAAGTACTATTACAGCTGCCTATCAAGCCTATCAACTTGATAAAGGTTCTCTGATTAGTATAGGTAATAATCAATTATTTGAGTATTTAAACTATGTGAGACTAGATACATCGTCAGCAACGTTGGATGGTACTTATGGCAATGGTTCAATTAGCTGTTCTTCTTACCGTTGTTTCCGACTACATAATGGTGGTGTTTTAACAGCCAGTGGAACGTATATGGGAGATGAGAGTGAAGTTGTTTGGTTCTATTTTGACCCCGATGGTCGGTATAGTGGATCAACAACGGGTGCAGGAAAAAGTGTTTTATTTTTTCTTTATCATAATGGCCGAATAACATCGAGTGACTATATTGATAGCAACTCTTGCTTTAATAACAATGCTGCTTGTTATGATCCTGGCGATTTT
This sequence comes from uncultured Vampirovibrionales bacterium, assembly GCA_964351765.1. Lineage (GTDB taxonomy): Bacteria > Cyanobacteriota > Vampirovibrionia > Vampirovibrionales > Vampirovibrionaceae > CAYGPY01. Next base: position 1,468 of record CAYGPY010000111.1, on the reverse strand, counting down.
GCTGACCCTCCTTGGTTTAGTTGGTAAGTTGGATTGTTCTAAAGAAATGAACAATTCCGTCGATAATAGAGTTATGTATCGATTGATGAGCAAAAAAGCACCGGGTTTTACCTTGGCCGAGTTGTTAATCAGCTTGGCTGTTTTGGGTGTGATTGCTACGTTTACGATTCCTAAGGTGTTGAATGGAAGTCAGAATAGTCAGTATAATGCGATGACTAAAGAAGTGGCGGCCATGTTGGTAAATGCTCAAAAAGCCTATTCGTTAGAAAATGGTTCTCTTTTAAATACGGGCATCAGTGATTTTACGCCTTACATGAACTACGTTAGTGTTGATACGTCCAGTATCATTGATGAAAAGAATGGACAGACAACATTAGGCTGTACAGCAACACTGCCCTGTTTGGTCTTGCATAATGGGGGTAAAATGCGCTTCCATCTGGCTTCAGGTGTTAAATTTACTTCCGTTGCGAGTAATCAAGCCGTGCATGTCCATTTTGATCCAGATGGTGTTTACGGAGGTTCTACAACAGGACCCTCGAAATCGGTTAATCTAGTTCTTTATGCAAATGGAAGAATTGTGACGCTAGAGGATTTAATTCCTAATACCTATGTTGGTGGTACCGGACCTATTGCATCCATACCCAATACGGATCCAGAGTGGTTTAGCTGGTAAGTTGGATTGCTCTAAAGTTTTAGGCATTTTAGACGATAATAGAGTAATGTACCGATTGATAAGTAAAAAAGCATTGGGTTTTACCTTGGCCGAGTTGTTAATCAGCTTGGCTATTTTGGGTGTGATTGCTACGTTTACCATCCCTAAAGTACTGAACGCATCGCAAGACTCACAGAAGAATGCAATGGCAAAAGAAGTGATCGCGATGATCGTGAATAGCCAGCAGGCGTATGCTTTAAATAACTCGCTTGTTGGGTCAGGTTTTTATGAGTATACGCCTTACATGAATTACGTTAGAGTGGACTCATCGAGTGCGATAGATAATTATAATGGGGCTTGGGCGGCTAGTTGTGCTCCACCGGCGATATGCCTTCGTCTTCATAATGGCGGAGTGCTACTTTTTCATATTAACTCTGGCGTTAAATACCCAGCTAACTATAGTTCTACTCATGTTGTCTACGCTTTGTTTGACCCTGACGGCGAATACGGAGGTACAAACATAGGGCCTTCTAAAGCAGTGGGCATCTGGATATATGCAAATGGACGTATTACAACACCACAGAATTTATTACCCAATACCTATGTTGCAGGAGCAGGACCTATTGCCCCTGTCCCTAACTCGGATCCAGAGTGGTTTAGTTGGTAAGCAATATACCTTTGTGATGTTTTCTTGTATGCTTAATGGATGCCATCACCATCACCACAGTCTGATTTGAACCTTTCTTCTGCTGAAAAAGCCTATTGGGAGAAATTCCATGCTGTGTTTATGTTGGTCTCACCAGCCAAGCCTGAGAA
>CAYGPY010000110.1:0-8832 GCA_964351765.1 uncultured Vampirovibrionales bacterium | reverse complement strand
CATGGCACGTCGTGACGCACCACATCTTCGGCGTTTGGATTGCCTGCAGGGTGCCATAAGTTTTTTGGAAACTGTCCGCTGTAAGGTGCCTTTGTTGGCGTGCCAAGTAAACCGGCAAGATGAACCGTACCCGTGTCATTGCTGATTAATAGCTTGCTGTGCTTAATGAGAACCGCTGTTTCTTTAAGTGACAGGACACCACAAGCATTGTGTAATGTAACCGACTCAGCGTCGAGTTGCGCTATGATACGCCCGGCTTTTGTATGCTCAGTTTTGCTGCCCGTTAGCACAAAATGTGTGTTGGGGTGCACGGTATTGAGTTTGTTGATGGTTTGCGCGTAATAGTCTTCAGGCCAACATTTAATATCAAGCTTCGCGCCTGCATTAATGCAAATAAACGATGGCACGGACGTATTTTTTGAGGTGGTGAGCGTTGAGAAAACCTTTTTTATAGATGGGAGTGATGCCTTTAAGGCAATCGTCTTAGTATGCGTGGCATCGAATTGAAGTGCAGGATGCCCAAGTTGATTACACAGCCATTGATCGGTTTTAGGCAGAGATGATGGATTATTTAAGGCTGCTTTTTTGGCAAATACTGTTTTACCTAAGCTAGGAAAAATTTGCCCGAATCCCATGGCATAATCAGCGTTGAGTTTTTTTGCTAAAAAGAGTTCTTGTAGGTTACGCCTTAGTGTTTGCATACTCACCGGTAAGTCAATAAATATGTCAACGTGGCGTTCTTTTGTTTGCTTATAAATACCTTGGATTAAGGCATTCATAGGGATGCTTTCTCGAATCGTACTGGGGTCATAATCGCATACACTATCGAGCATCGGTTCAAACAAATCGAGCACGTCGCTCGCAGAAATAAACTGATTACCACCACTGGCTGTAACCAATGTAATGTGTGCTGAAGGAAACGTGCTTCGGAGGGCCTTAATCGCAGGGAGTGCAAGTAGCGTGTCGCCAAAATTGCCAACTCTGAAAATAACGATGTGTTTAGGATGAAAATTATTTAGATTCTCAGGAAGCGTTTTAAAAGTAGTGTTCAATAACGTCTTCACCACAACACGTTCAGCACTTAGGCTGAGTTCGGCAAGACCTGCCTGAAAGGATTCGAAGAATGCCATTACTATTCCGGCCACGCCAGTTCAACGCGCTGGCCTGATTGCAATGACTCTAAAATGCCGAAGGTAGCCACTGTGGTCATAATCATCGACTGTGAACTGATTGGGGCTTCACCACCGGTTTTAAGTGTGTGAATAAAAGCTTCGATTTCTTCTTTATGCCCCTTTTCCATTCTGCCAAAATCTTTTTGCGTCCCTTTACCATCGGCAGACACATGTAGAGTTTTAAAATCATTGATCTCAACACTAATGCCAGGAGCAAATACTTCAATGCGTTCTTTACCCAGTTGCGAGTCGGCATTCATAATATAGAGAATGGTTGCGATGGCACCATTTTTAAAACCCAGAGTGGTGCTAATGTTTTGGTTTTTGCCACTTCCGTTAGAGCTCGCCTCAACCCACACAGGCGCACTTTCGGCGATCATGCTACACCAATCAATAAAATGACAGATCTCACCCACCACGCGTCCCCCATGGGCCTCATCGTGAACCCATAGGTTCTCTGGAATGAATCCGGCATTTACACGGTAGTGTAAGGTCATATCTTTTCGGTTTTCAAGGTTTGCCAAATGTTTTTGAAGTTGCTTGGTCACCGGTGAAAAACGTCGGTTAAAGCCCACCATCAAGCAACGACCTTGATGTTCTCGAATGGCTTTAATCACTTTTTTAAGATCACTTGGTGTCGTGGCCAAGGGCTTTTCCACAAACACATGTTTTTCTTTTTCGAGTGCCTGAATAATTAAATCTGCGTGACTATCGTGACGCGTACCAATAACAACCGCATCGATAGTTTTATCGTTAAAAATAACATCGCTATCTGTGGCACATGTATTAAATTTAAATTGTTCGCCAACGTTCTTGGCTGATAAGCCGTTTTGGCTGCATACAGACACAAAACTAGAATCACCCACCTGTTGAAAAGCAGGGAGTAAAACGCCTTTTAAAAAATTGCCAGCTCCGAATACACCCAATTTAATTCGCGTGTCATTGGCTTGAATCGGACCTTTGTTGAGCTGCATTTTACGGGTGTCGGTCAGTGTTTTGTTGTAATCAGGATAATCAATCACAATGCCCAAGGGCTGCACTGTCACGGATGCGTCGGTCAAAATATCGTAGGCGCGATGGGCTTCTTTAATGCTGAATCGCATATCAATTAAGGGCGCCACATCAATTTTTTGACTGGCAATCAATTCTAAGAACGACGCCATATTGTCGCGTTGAGTCCATCGAACGTAGCTTCTGGGGTAGGCTTGGCCGAGTTCTTCAAAACGCGGATCGTAACGACCTGGCCCATAAGAGCGTGACACGACCATTGAGAGTTCTTTATGATAAAAAATACTACGAGGCACTTGCAGTCCGACATCGCCAACCACCACAACGTGCCCGCGTTCTCTTAAAAGCTCGCTGGCTAAAATAATCGGGTCGCTGGATTTTGTGGCTGCCGTGATAATGGCAATATCAGCACCATCGGTCTCGCTACCAAAATTGAGCTGGCGTGTGAGATTATTAATCACGCTGTTTAGATTGCTGTCGTTGCGATTGAAAACGTGCTTGACGCCCATTTGTTTGGCTTGTTTTAAGCGCTCTTCGCTCATATCAATACCAATAGGCACACCGCCATTGGCCAATACCAATTGCGCGGTAAGCTGACCAATCAGCCCTAGACCAATAATTAAAACCACATCACCTAAGCCAATGTTTGCCAATCGAACACCCTGCATGGCAATGGCGCCGGGTGCGACAAAGCTGGCTTCATCAAAACTCACGTTCTCTGGGATTTTAACCGTCAGATTTTTTGGAATGTAAATCGTCTCGGCGTGATTTGCAAAACCGGCACCGGCGCAGGCCACACGATCGCCAATTTTAAAATCGCTGAGATTCTTACTGACTTCACTGACAATGCCAGCCGAGCTATAGCCTAAAGGAATGGGGGCTTCTAGTTTCCGCATGGCCAGTTGAACAGTATCCATCACGCCGACCTGCTTCATTTTTCGAAGCAGGAGTTTAACCCGTTCGGGTTGAGATTGAATTTTCTCAAGCATATTTTTTCGCGCAAAGCTAACCGTGGCACGTTCGGTACCTGGGCTAATAAGGGACGCCGCATTTTGCACGATACACCCTTCACCACGAAGATTCGGGATGGGGACTTCTTCGACGCAAAGTTCTTTGCTTAGATATGATTTTTGATATACTTGTTGCATGGGTTTCTATTCCTGTTTGAAAAACGTGTTGAACTAACCTTATATATAACCGTACCATTTGTAGCTTAATAGTGCGACATACTCATAGAGGAATCGGTGAAGATAGGCTGTTCGATATATGTCAAACCACTTGTCACCACGTTCGGGTTTGTCAGCAATTAATGCTGGGTACGATGGGACGCCTTGTTTTTTGAGAGCTAATTTTGCACGCTTGGCATGACTGAAGGTTGTGACCATGACGGCCTGTTGCCAATTTTTTTGTTTCATAATACGAGCAATATTCACAGCGTTATCGTGGGTCGTGTAGGCGTCATTATCAAAGATAAGCGTGTCAGGTGGGATATTCATATGGCGAGCCAGTACGTCGCGACAGACGTCAATGGGTACCAGTTTGTCATTGGTGTAATGCCCACTAATAATTACCTTACCGGATTTACTAAGTCCTTTATTTAAGAGCTTGCCGGCATGGATTTCACGATCTAAAAGCCCATCATGGTGATTGCAATCTTCGACAATCGAGCCCGATAAGGCCACGATGACATCGGCTTTTTTGGGATTGGATTTGACGTAAATTAATTTGCTCAGTAAGTCGATATTAGGTGAAAAGGTCGCCACAAAAAGCACCGCAAAGGCGATGAGTGAACCGAGTATTAAATTGATAACCCAACGGCTTATCATAGGTGTTATTTTACCTGATAGCACCCTGCATGGGCATTGGTAAGATGGGTAAGTTTTTGGAACTTATCGAGGCCAGTTTTGATGCGTGGTTTGTTCCAATGCTTTTAGTCCGGCGCTAGCTGTGTCATCCCATCTGAACTGAGTGGTGACACGTTCATAAGCTGATTTGCCGTATTGGGTGCGTAATGAGGCGTCATTAATTAATGTGCTTAATGCTTCAACAAGGGCGTAGGTGTTCCGTCGAGGAATCAATAAGCCATCGATTTCATGGCGCACTGCATCACGCATACCATTGTTGTTGGTCGTGATAACAGGTAAACCACTGGCCATTGCTTCAAGTAAAACAAGAGGCAAGCCCTCAAACAACGAGGGCAACACAAACACATCATGCGATTGATAGCACTCAACGAGTTCGGGTTCTTCCAGGCTTTCAATAATGGTGATTTGAGATTGGACCGCGTCGTCAAAGTCGGCCAACACATCGTCTTTGGCAACCCGAACACCCGCTAAGGTTAGGCTAACATGGGGATGAGCTTTACCAATTTGGTTAAAAGCTTCAACCAAGTACTTGCGTCCTTTACGCCACGGATCCCAATAACCCACAAATAATAGTTTGATGTTTTTGTTGTCGCTATTAGTGTCAGTAGCTTCTTTTTCAAAGCGTTCAGGATAATAGTAATGGGGTTCGACGCCATTAGGAATGAAGAAGGTTTTGTCTTTCATTGAAGGAATGTACTTTTCAACCCACTCGCATTCCTCAGTTGAACAATACCAGCTGGCATCTTGATTTTTTAGCCCTTGTGTTTGGCACCAGCGAACCAGCCCGCCATAGTAAAGCTTAAATCGTGTGGAGAATTGATGCCCGCCCTCGGCTTCTTCTTTTACCATTTGCTCCCACATCAACAGCTCGCACCCATGGTGCCACGAGCTAATAGCCGTGTTTTTATGAATACCAAAAAGCCCTCGCCACATCGATAAAAACCAACCGCTCATCGTGGTAATCACAATATGATCGTAATGGTCATCAGGGTTATTGGTGTCGTTTTGAAGTTGTTTTACCTGTTGTTGAATGGCTGAGGGAATACGCAACGACCATTCAAACAAACTTAATCTTGGAAAGCGAAGTTTCGGCACGGCATCCTCAAACATCAAATCAACCTGATGGCCTTGTTGACGCATAATATCCGCCATGCAATGAATCACCCGAGGCACACCCATTAACTTGGTGTCGGGAACTTGTGACACAATCAAAATTTTCATAAGCTCGACGATCCCGATGACACAGTGTTACTTGTCTTTAAAGAGGCATCGATGTCGTTTTTGTTTGAGCTATTGATATCATCCAATCCATGATTAATCACCAAAGGCGCTTTAAAGTGCTGATAAAACTGAGGGATGTTCCATGTGGTTAGAATAATATTACCGCCATAGGCAATCATCACCTTAAAAAAGATGAGTGGGTTCTTAAACAACCAACGCCATTGGCGCAAAGGAGGAAAAATCAAATGTGGGTATTGATAGGCGAGTAGTTGCAAGAATGTAGGCTCCGCCGGTACGAGTAAACCGGGATGTTTTTTAGACAGGCGAATCATCGAAGCAAAGGTACGCGCTTCTTTAATATGTTTGATGAGCGCCCGTTTTAAAATAAGGTGTCGCACAATCGCCTTGGGTGCAAAAACAATATGACCGTGTTGTTGAATGCGGTGCGCCAGATCGATATCCTCACCACTGGGCCAAGGAAAGCCTTCATCAAAGCCACCAATATCAAGAAGCGTTTGCTTTTTAAAGGCGATATTGCACGTCCAATAAAAACCACCATTGGGGTTTTCTACGTAATGATCCAAGGGTGTTTTGGGTGCGTCATCAGCCAATGTTTTACCTTCAACACCAATTAAATTCGTGTCATTGGTATCGCTAAGAAAGGGCGCGATTAAATGATTTAACCAATCCGGTTCAACCACACAATCGCAATCTAGAAAAACGATGATCTCGCCTTGTGCTAATCGCACGCCCTGATTACGAGCACCGGCAGGCCCTGCGTTGGGTTGGGTGTGACAGATAACATTCTGTAATTGATGGTGTTGAATTTGTTGGTGAATGAGTTCGGCGGTGTTATCGGTTGATCCGTCATCAACAATAATAATTTCGTAGCCAAAAATACTTTTGGAAAGCGTGCTGAGGCCGGTCATAAATGTTTCGATCCATTTAGAGGCGTTAAAAGCAGGTACCACAACGGATACAAAGGGCTTTCTGTTCGTGTTTTTTGTTGGCGTTGCTGTCATTAAAAAAATAGTTACTCTATTTGACTCACGTTTTCTTACTCTATCATAGCGTACAATAGTGCTATGACTCCTCCTTTCACATCCGAAATTCCGTCATCCACTGTAGGTTATTTTGATAACCAGTCCTCGGCGTGGACCGATAAATATAATGTATCGCGTCATTTTAAAACCCGTCTGGATACCGTAAAGCAATGGCTCGCGACACCTGTAAAGGGTTTAGCACACTATAAGGTGTTGGATTACGGCTGCGGGAGTGGCGTGTTTATGGCCACGCTTTTAGAGATGGGCCATAACGTCTTTGCCCTTGATGCCTCATCAGGAATGGTGACCCAAGTTCGTGAGCGCTTGCAGGCCTCTGATAATCCTACGTTATCAAAGGCGATTGATAATGTTGATGTGGTGAACCCAGCGAGTTTGTTGCATCCGTTTTTAGACGCGAGTTACACATCGTATCAAGCAGTGATTTCGATGGGTGTTTTGGAATACATTGATGACTGGCAAACGGTGTTTGAAAAAATGGCGATGGTCTTAGAGCAAGGTGGCACGATGGTGATATCGGTGCCAAATAAGCAGAGCATTTTGAGGGGTTTAGAAGGACTTATTTATAATTGTCGAGGCATCTTGAAACCATTGGGTTTGCTACCTCAGCTAACGGGCGATGATAACTACCTACAACATCAACGACATCAGTTTAGCGCCTCACAATTAGAACGTATTGCAAAAGATTATGGCCTTGTACTGGAGGAATCAGTTTGTCATGTGGCGCCCTCTTTTTTAGGTGGCTTGGATGCCAACTCTTTGATAGGCATGACCATGATTTTACGCTTTAAAAAATCAGCAGGATCGATTTAGACGCTCTCTATATATAGCGTTATGTCATTTTTTGTAGGAAATACGGCTTGTTGATTTTGGGGCTATTTTGGATTTTCCGAAATAAAATGCGTCGTTTTTCATCATTTTTACTCACTTTTTGGCTCTTTTTTGGCCATTTTTGAGCTGTTTTTGCTCATTTTTTGATGCTTTGTGACCCTTTTTTACGGTGTTTGTAACAAGATGTTTCAGCTTTAAAGGGTTTCTCAAAGCTTGGCGCTTTTTTTCCGATACCTTACTTGGAATCAGAATTGTTGTGGCTTTATAAAGCCATTTAGAGAGAAAATCAGAGAAATGATAAGAGAGATGAATCGCTATGAACCAACCATCAAAAGGGAATAAGCCATTTTTAAAGTCTTTGTTTGTCGATATGATGAGCTACGGTATGGGACTGATGTTAGCTGGCTTACTTATTTACACCGGAATGCACTAAAAAACACTATTTTCAGGCTGTCTTGACAGGTTTGATTGTGTGTCTTGATGGATTCTCTCCTCTTTATGGAGGAGGGTGAAAAGGCTTTTGAGGTCTTTTTATAGCGGATTTGACATGGTTTTCGATTATGTCAAATTATTGTTTTCAGGGGGGTGTAGCGGTTTGTTTTGAGGCTGTATCCACCAAAGGTTGGATACAGAGGGGGGTTTCTCCTCCAACGTGTTGATGTGGGACATTGAGTTACTTTGGTACACTCAGTATGAATAGTGTTAGGTGTAATGTTTGTATGCCGTATTGGTGTTGAACGAACACACAGCACATTCGCAAACACACGTGAGCATTGACACAGCACCTTTGTTGAAACCAGTAGTTGAGACAAAGAGTGAGAGTAAAAACAGTAACGAGTGTCATTTGAAGCAAACTTCGTTTCAATCCAGCAATGTTTGAAACGATTTGTTCGGAAAAAATAAAGACCCTAGTTAAACAGTGTATTAATAACAGAATTGTTGAAGGACTATCATGGTTAATTCAGGATCACGTTACCTAAGAATACTGGGCCACCACAAGTTTTTTGCTTTGGGGTTGTTCGTCATTATTGTTGGCGTCGTTGCCGGCGTTACAATGACGTTGCCGAAATTCTACAAGGTATCTTCAGACATTTATATCGTCCCTAAGCCAGTTACCGTTACTGACGGTGCTTACCGAGCGGCTGATTATGATTACCGTATGCTGAACAATCAGATGGAAATTATCCGCTCTGATAAAGTAGCGAAGCACGCGGCTAAGATGCTCGAAGCTCAAGTTGCTGCTGGTGAACTTTCTGACACTCTGAAACCTTCTAAAGGTTGGTTGCAAGGCTCACTTGCTATTGGCCAAAAGAATATGAACGCCAGTGTTCTTTCTATTGATTTTACTTCTCAAGGTAAACCTGCTGACTTGCCTAAAGTATTGAATGCTTACTTAAGTGCTTACAAAGATGTCTTGAAAGATATCAATTCGGGTAAGGCGAAGCACGAAAGCGAATTCTTGAAGGATCAGCTTGAAAAAGCTGAGGATGTATTGGCTGACTTGGCCATTAAGTTCCGTGACTTTCAAGCCAATAACAAAACGTATAACATCGACACGCAAATCAATCAGTTGATTGTGAAACACGAGCGTCTTGATGATAAGAGTAAAGATATTGATGCTCATATCGCGTCGATGTCACGTAGTATCAGTGCCTCTAAAGCACACCTTCCAAG
>CAYGPY010000109.1:0-8870 GCA_964351765.1 uncultured Vampirovibrionales bacterium | reverse complement strand
TGTCGTCTTGCATATAAAAGCGTACAATTAAAAGCCTATAAATAAAAGCCCCAAAGACATGAGTGCTAGGGGTTTTTCTTGTTTTTTAAGATATTATTTTTCTTTTGTTTATTTTGGCAAATTATCGATTGCTTTTGGCTCCATTGAAATCAAGGCGAAATTAAAATTACGTGGGTCTTTAAGCACCCTTTGTAGCTATTGAAAAAACAACTGATAAAAAAGTGTAGACACGCTTGTGCCACTGTGTTAATTTGTCACGTACCTTAAATACCGACGTTCGATCTGAATGCCCATGTGGCGCAGGGGTAGCGCATCCCCTTGGTAAGGGGAAGGTCATGAGTTCAAATCTCGTCATGGGCTATTTTTTAGTTCTAACGTTCGGTCTTTTTTCAGAGAATAATGACAAAATCGACAAATTTAATATTTTTTTGAAAAAAGGTATTGAGGTGTGACTGTGTTTCAGGTATAACGGTACTTCGATTCACATCGATTTTCGAAAATCGATGCCCTCACAAATCAATTCGTCGTGGTGGCATCACCCTAATAACAAGGTGTTTGGACTGATATGATGTACTCAATCAAGTGCATTCCCCCAGGCATAATCACCAAGTTATTACATAGTAATTAACGTTGTTAGTATTTACAGATTCAACAAATGCCAATTGGCTAGATAACAAAAACACTTTTATAAACCCCGTGTTAACCGTATTTGTTGAAAAACTTAGGTAATAGGAGAATAGAAGAAATGGCTCGCGAGAAGTTTGAACGGAATAAGCCGCACGTTAATATTGGTACCATCGGCCACGTCGATCACGGTAAAACCACATTAACCGCTGCTATCACATCAGTATTGGCTGGACAAGGTAAGTCAGACGCTAAGAAGTTTGATGAAATCGATTCAGCGCCAGAAGAAAAAGCACGTGGTATCACGATTGCAACATCACACGTTGAGTATGAAACCGACGCTCGTCACTACGCTCACGTAGATTGCCCAGGTCACGCGGATTACGTTAAAAACATGATCACGGGTGCTGCTCAAATGGATGGCGGTATTCTCGTTATTGCTGCAACAGATGGTCCTATGCCTCAAACACGTGAGCACATTCTGTTGTCACGTCAGGTTGGTGTACCTAAGTTGGTTGTATTCCTTAACAAGTGTGACATGGTTGACGATGAAGAATTGCTTGACCTTGTTGAAATGGAAACACGCGAATTGTTGACCGAATATGAATTCGATGGCGACAATATTCCAATCGTTCGTGGTTCTGCTTTAAAAGCCCTTGAAGGCGACGCTGCTTGGGTTGGTAAGATTGACGAATTGATGGCCGCTGTGGATAGCTTTATCCCTGAGCCAGAACGTCCATTGGATCAGCCATTCTTGATGCCTATTGAGGATGTCTTCACCATTACAGGTCGTGGTACTGTTGTAACCGGCCGTATTGAACGTGGTCAAGTTAACGTTGGTGATGAAGTTGAAATCATTGGCCTTGGCGACACCCGCAAGACAACCGTAACCGGTGTTGAAATGTTCCGTAAGCTGTTAGACCAAGGTCTTGCTGGTGATAACGTGGGCGCATTGCTTCGTGGTATCGACAAAGAGATGGTTCAACGTGGTCAGGTTCTTGCTGCTCCTGGTAGCATCAAGCCTCATACCAAGTTCTCAGCTAACGTATACGTATTAGGTAAAGATGAAGGTGGTCGTCACACACCATTCTTCTCTAACTACCGTCCGCAGTTCTATGTACGTACAACTGACGTAACCGGTACCATTACACTTCCAAAAGATGTTGAAATGGTAATGCCTGGTGATAACGTTGTTATGGACGTTGAACTCATCACCCCAGTAGCGATTGAGCAAGGTATGCGTTTCGCTATTCGTGAAGGTGGTCGTACCGTAGGTGCGGGTGTTGTAGATACCATCATCGCTTAAGTCGATACCTTGGATTAACTAAATTATGATTTGACTTTGTCTGGTGATTGGGCAACTGATCACCAGACAATGAGTCAAATTAAAAAACTATTTTTAAATACTCTGACGTAAGAAACAGGAAGTAGACAAGAATGGCCATTAAGAAAAAAGCATCCGCAAAGCGCAAGCAACCAAAAACAACGCGTGTTCGCATTCGCTTAGCATCCTACGATCATCGTTTGATCGATTCATCAGCACAAAAAATCGTTGATGTGGCTTCAGAATCCCAAGGTAAAGTGGTTGGCCCTATCCCATTGCCAACACGCCGTCAGGTTTTTTGTGTGTTGCGTTCGCCGCACGTTAACAAAAAGTCACGTGAGCACTTTGAGATCCGTACCCATAAGCGCCTGATAGACATCGTTGAGCCGGGTCCTGATTTTGCAGCGCAACTTTCTCGCTTGGATCTGCCAGCAGGGGTTGATATTGAAGTTCGCTTGTAATAAAGTATTCTTCCCTCGCTAATTATTTAAGTTTGTGTCGACTCTAAAAACCCTGATCATCAGGTTTTCAACCGAAGACTCATTTTTAAAAAGTGATGGCACCCAGCTCAATATAAAATTTTATCGATATAACAAAGAGTAAGAATTAATTAATGTGACCAGTGTTTAACCTGAACCAGTTTACAAGGACGTTTCAGGATTCACCGATTTCGAGTAAGACCCGTTAGTTTAAAGACAAGGTCAAACCCCTTTGATTTTAAACTGAGACAACAACAATTGAATATTAGACGCAAATCACATTCGTTTAAGTAAACCAATACATTGAAGTATAAAGGTATTTAACAGTGACTTTTCCTGGATTAATTGGACAAAAACACGGCATGACCCAAGTCTTTGACGACGAAGGTTTCGCCATTCCCGTAACCGTTTTGGAGCTTCTTCCGCTTGTTGTAACCCAAGTGAAGACCAAAGAGAAAGACGGCTATACGGCTGTACAGGTTGGCTATAAAGATGCAAAAGCCAAGCATCTGACCCGCCCTGAGCAAAAACATTTAGAGAAAAATGGCATTGCCCTTAAGCGCCATTTGCAAGAGTTTCGTGTGTCTGAAGCTGAGATTGCTAACTACAATGTTGGTGATGCGATTGACCCCGTTGGCGAAGGTTCCTTCTTGCTAAACGAAGGTCAGAAAGTATCGGCTACCGGTAAGTCTATCGGTAAAGGTTTTCAAGGCGACATTAAACGGTGGAACCACTCTCGTGGACCAATGAGTCACGGTTCGAAATCGCACCGTATCCCCGGTTCGATTGGTGCTGGTACCACACCAGGGCGTGTTTACAAAGGTAAGCAAATGCCTAATATGATGGGTAACGCCAAAGTAACCACCACTAACTTGAAGGTGGTTCGCGTGATTCCTGAAAAGAACGTTGTTCTTGTTCGTGGTGCTGTACCGGGTTGTGATGGTAATTTATTGACCATCCGTGCCAAACGCGACAAATGGAATTCCTAATCACAGTAGATTAACGTAAGTTTCAAAAAGTATCTTTACGATAAGAGGTTGATAAACAACAATGTCAGTTCAATTAAAATCATTTAAACAAGACGGTAAAGAAGCCAGTAAGGTAGATGTGTCTGATTCCGTATTCGGAATTGAGCCAAATACTCACGTGCTTCACCAAGCAGTTCGCCGCGAACTTGCCAATGGCCGTGCTGGTACCGCTAAGTCTAAAACCCGCTCTGAAGTGCGTGGTGGTGGACGTAAGCCTTGGAAGCAAAAAGGTACGGGTCGTGCTCGTGCTGGTAGTATCCGCTCCCCGTTATGGGTTGGTGGTGGTACCATTTTTGGACCAAAGCCACGTGACTATTCTTTCGATATGCCAAAGAAAGTCCGTCGCTTAGCTGCTAAATCAGCGTTATCGGCTTGTAAAGACAAGTTCCACGTGGTTGAGGATTTCTCATTCTTGAGTACGCCAAAAACCAAAGAAGTGGCCAATGTTCTTAAAGCATTAGGTTTAGAAGGCAAAAAAGTATTGGTATTGGCTGACTACCGTGTTGACGCCAACCAGAACTTGAAGCTATCTGCCCGCAATATTAATCGTTTGACATTGCGTTTGCCATCTAACTTAAGCGTAAAAATGTTGCTTGATGCCGATGCGGTGATTGCAACCCGTCAAGCAATTGAAGAAATTAACGAAAGGTACACCGCAGATGTCTAAAGAACATGCTAGCCGCGTGATGCAGGAAGCGGATTTATATAGCCTGCTTAGAAAACCCATTGTGACCGAAAAAACAACGGCGCAAGCTGAATTAGGTCAGTATGTGTTTGAAGTAGACACACAGGCCAACAAGGTTGAATTGACACGTGCTTTCAATCTCGCTTTTCCTGGACGTAAGGTCAATGCTGTTCGTTTGATTAAAGTGAAAGCGAAACTGAAGCGCACGGGTAAGAAAACAGGGCGCATTGCTGCTCGTCGTAAAGCGATTTTTAGCGTCGTGGGCGATCCCATTGAATTGTTCACCAATGTTTAATTTTTCTAATTAAAAGTATTTATTCATTTTCTATTTTAATTTTCTAAGGAGTTAAGCCGAGATGGCCGTTAAACAGTTAAAACCAACATCACCCGGTACACGTGGCATGTCCCGTCTGGAAACCTCAGACATCACCCATGACAAGCCATACAAACCATTATTGCGTAAACTGAACAAGCATTCAGGCCGTAACAACAATGGTCGTATCACAGTGCGTCACCAAGGTGGCGGCCACAAACGTTCGTACCGTGTGATTGATTTCAAACGCAACAAGCTGGGTATCCCCGGTACGGTTGCTACCGTTGAATACGATCCGAACCGTAACGTTCGTATCTGTTTGGTAAACT
This sequence comes from uncultured Vampirovibrionales bacterium, assembly GCA_964351765.1. Classification (GTDB taxonomy): domain Bacteria; phylum Cyanobacteriota; class Vampirovibrionia; order Vampirovibrionales; family Vampirovibrionaceae; genus CAYGPY01. The sequence continues at coordinate 4,088 of CAYGPY010000109.1, read as the reverse complement.
ATGCTGACGGTGAAAAACGCTACATCCTTCGTCCAGAAGGCTTGCAATTGGGCCACAAGGTTCAAGCGGGTCCTGAAGCTGAAATCAAGCCTGGTAATGCATTGCCTTTAGAAAAAATCCCTTTGGGTACGGTTGTACACAACATCGAGATGGTTCCTGGTAAAGGGGGTCAAATGGCTCGCTCTGCTGGTACCGGTGCTCAAATCGTTGCTAAAGAAGGCGACTATGTGACCCTTCGCTTGCCAAGTACTGAAATGCGTATGGTTCTTAAGAACTGCTATGCAACCATTGGTAGTTTGGCTAACGCTGATTTGAAAAACATGAAAATCGGTAAAGCTGGCCGTAAACGCTGGATGGGTATCCGTCCAACCGTTCGTGGTTCGGTTATGAACCCGTGTGATCACCCTCACGGTGGTGGTGAAGGTCGCGCCCCTATTGGTCGCCCATCACCTGTTACGCCTTGGGGTAAGCCTGCATTGGGTTACAAAACCCGCAACAAGAAGAAATTGTCGAGTCGCCTGATCGTCCGCGGTCGTGTGAAGCGTCGTCGTAAATAGATTTAAGTATTAAACGTAATTAGTAGATTTAAACAGATTTAACAGGAGTTTATGAACTTATGCCCCGTTCCGCAAAAAAAGGCCCTTTCGTTGATGATCATTTGGAAAAAAAGATTTCCAAGATGAACGAATCCGGTGACAAGCAAGTGATCAAAAGCTGGAGCCGTCGTTCAACGATTACCCCAGATATGATTGGTCACACCATTGCCATTCACAACGGTCAAAAACATATTCCTGTTTATGTGACCGATCAGATGATTAGCCACAAATTGGGCGAGTTCTCACCAACCCGTTACTTCCGTGGTCACGCTGGTACAGACAAAAAGGCAAAGCGTTAATAGGACGTTTGAACCAGATTTAAACTTAAAAGCAATTTAGCACCGTGTTTGGTGTTCATTACATAGAATGTTGTAACCAACAGATTAAACTACAGGAAAGATACCACCATTATGGAAACTCAAGCTAAACAAACATTTATCATTATGTCCCCACGTAAGATTCGTCGGGTGATTAATGAAGTGCGTGGCAAGCGTGTGCCAGAAGCTTACAATATGCTTCGTTTAATGCCTTATGCTGCCGCCAAAGTTGTGTTGAAGAACCTGATTAACGCTGCAAGTAACGCACGTGTTCAGTTTGGTATCGAAGATCCTAACCAGTTGCTGGTTTCCGAAATTTACGCTGATGAAGGCCCTGCTTACAAGCGCTTTAAGCCTCGCGCACAAGGCCGTATCTACAAACGTGAAAAACCAACCTCTCACTTGACTGTAAAAGTGAAAGTGGTTCAGTAAACAAGATTAAATGAATTTATAGTTATTAATTTTTGACCATCTAAAGGAGCTCGTTAAACGCTTATGGGACAAAAGGTACATCCAAAAAGTCTTCGCCTCGGTATCATCGATACTTGGGATAGCACATGGTTTGCCAATGCTGGTGATTATGCGCAGTACGTGAAAGAAGATTACGAAATCCGTAAAATGTTGAAGAAAGACCTGAAAGCGGCTTCAATTAGTCGTTTTGAGATCGATCGTAAGGCACAGCGCTTGATTATCCGTATTGTAACAGCCCGCCCTGGTATGGTTGTTGGTCGTGGTGGTCAAGGTCTTGAAGAATTACGCGGGAAGCTTCAAAAGCTAACAAGCCGTCGTGATATTCAGATTGACGTGCTTGAAGTAGCCCGTCCGGAAGCCGATGCGCAGTTGGTTTCTGAGTCGATTGCTCAACAGCTTGAAAAGCGTGTTGCTTTCCGTCGTACGATGAAGCAAGCAATGCAACGAGCGATGCGTAGTACTGGTGTTAAAGGTATTAAGGTTATGGTTTCTGGCCGTTTGGGTGGCGCTGAGATTGCGCGTACCGAATGGGCTAAAGAAGGCCGTATTCCACTTCATACCTTACGTGCTGATATTCATTATGGTTTCAGTGAAGCACTGACCGTATTTGGTATTATCGGCGTTAAAGTTTGGGTTTTCCGTGGCGAAGTAATGCCAGGTGAAACACGAGAATCAAATGTTAAAACCAAGAGTGCACCTGGCGCGGGTAATAACCAACCTGCAGCAGGATTGCAAGGCGCAGGGCGCCGTCCGTCCGGTGGTCGTGGACGTGGACGTGGTGGTGCAGCAGGTGGCGGCGGTGGCCGTGGCCGTGCAAAGAAGTCTGAGGAGTAACCCGACATCATGTTGATGCCAAAGCGTACAAAATATCGTAAATCACAGCGCGGTCGTATGACCGGAACCGCTACCCGCGGATCGACCTTTGAATGGGGTAACTTCGCCATTCAAGCTCTTGATCCAGCGTGGATTACCAGTCGTCAGATTGAAGCCTCACGTCGTGCGATGACACGTAGTGTTAAGCGTGGCGGTAAGATTTGGATTCGTCTGTTCCCTGATAAAGTTGTAACGAAGAAGCCTGCTGAAACCCGTATGGGTAAAGGTAAGGGTAGCCCAGAGTACTGGGTGGCACCTGTTAAGCCAGGTAAAATCCTGTTCGAATTGGCTGGTGTGCCTCGTGAAGTTGCTGTTAAGGCGCTTCAATTGGCTCAGCAAAAACTGCCAATCCGTACGAAAATTATTTGCCGTGAAGATATGCTGGACGGTTCGATACGATAATGAGCACTGCAGAATTACGTGAATTAAATATTGACGAGTTACAACTCAAAGTTGCTGAAGCACGCAAAGAACTGTTTGAACTTCGTTTCAAGCACTCCTTGCACCAACTGGAAAATACAGCCCAGTTGCCAAAGCTAAAGCGCGAAGTGGCACGCTTGCGTACCATTTTGAACGAGAAATCACGTCAACAAGCTAAATAAGCTTTAGATAAACACTCACTTTTATTACGTTTTAAATTAATAGGAATAATTACAATGCCAAGAAAAGAAAAAGTCGGAAAGGTTGTTTCAAACAAGTCCAACAAAACCATTGTTGTGGCTGTTGAAACCCGTGAGCCTCACCCAAAGTATGGTAAGTTCCAAACCTTCACCCGCAAATTTCACGCGCATGATGAAGAGAACACCTGCAACATTGGTGATGTGGTTCGTATTATCGAGACCCGCCCAATGAGCAAAAACAAGACATGGCGTCTTGAAGATGTGGTTGAGAAGATTGTTGTGGTTTAGACCCCAACCGATAGCTCTTTAACCCCTCTGTTATTTATCCCTTAATGATTATGGATTAGGAAAACCTCAACTATGATTCAACAAGAAAGTCGTCTCAATATCGCTGACAACTCTGGCGCTGTCGAAATCCTTTGCATTCGTGTATTGGGTGGTAAGACATTTGCTGGTATCGGTGACCGCATTGTTGGTGTTGTGAAAAAAGCACAGCCAAATGCCAACGTGAAAAAATCCGAAATTGTTCAAGCCGTGATTGTACGTACTCGCCACTCACGTCATCGTACCGATGGATCCACCATCTGCTTTGATGATAACGCAGCGGTACTGATCAACAAAGAAGGCAACCCACGTGGTACACGTGTTTTTGGTCCGGTTGCCCGTGAACTACGCGAAAAGAATTACATGAAAATCGTTTCTTTGGCACCTGAAGTACTTTAAAGAGTACGTGAACCATAGAACTCACCCCCGCCAAAGACTAGGAGAAAAGAAACCATGGCATTACTAAAACGCAAAGCATCTACAAAACCAAGCTCACTTCCAAAGAAAGTGCGCGTTAAAAAAGGTGACACTGTGATGGTGATTACCGGTAAAGACAAAGGTAAAACCGGCGCTGTAAAATCCGTTAACCGTGACCGTGGCACGTTAACCGTTGAAGGATTGAACATCAAGAAAAAGGCCATTCGCCCTAACCCAATGATGGGTCAACGTGGTGGCCACGCTGAAATTGAGGCGCCAATCAACCTGTCCAACGTGATGTTGTATGACTTGAAAAATAATCAAGCAACCCGCGTGAAGATGGAAACGTTGAAAGACGGTAAGCGCGTTCGTGTTGCCGTAAAAAGTGGCGAACAGCTCGACTAGGTTTTAAATAAAGACATTCAATTTAATTACTTACAAGTTTAAGACAAAGAGATTAATATCAATGG